>JAISVU010000208.1 GCA_031271375.1 Clostridiales bacterium
GAGAGTCTAAGCTGATCTCAAATGACCCATCAGAATTCTTGAAGATGCCGACAGCAAAAAGAGGGAAGCGCCGCAGTATTACTGAATCTGAGCGCAAATACTTTCTTGAGGTAGCTTCAACTCATCCTGCCGGACTTATGTTCAAAACAATGCTTTACTGTGGATTACGCAACGGTGAAGTGGTTGCCCTGTCGTGGGATGGTGTCAAGCCAGAACAAAGAATTTTCTCAACTTTTTTTGTCGGCGTGCCATGCGTCCGCAAGCGGCTGGCTTAACAAAGCCCGCACGTTGTTGATAAGCGGCAATACACAGCCACCTTCTTGCTATTCTGCTCCATGAGCCGTCCCCACTTTCCCGGACAGGATAGCCCCTATCTCGTCCGCGTATCTCCAAACGATTTCAACCCGGTTTTCGCTGTATACGACAATGTGCTCCACCAGTGCGGCGATAAGCTCGTTACTGTACTGCAACGGCCCCGGCGTATCTTGAAGGTATTCGATAGCAGGAGGTATAACCGGCGCAGCCAGCCGGCCTTGCTGGCTCTGCCGTTCCAATACGTCCGCCTGATCGGAAAGCGTGCGGATTTTTTCGTCAGCGAAATGGCGCTGTTTGAAATATGCTTCGCGGTCAAGCTCCCCGTCGCTGTAAGCGTTGTACAGGGACAGCTTTTCGCTTTTCATCCGCCCGATATCCCGTTGAAGTGAAGCGACCTCCTTCACATAATCTATCGACGGTTCGGCGGATTTTGCGGAAGCGGCTTTTTTTTGTTCGGCAAGCACATCCTGTAACCTCTGCACAGAGGACAGCAGAACGCTTTTGAGAGCGTCAACCGCCATTGTATCGGTGAAACAATCCTCGCAAGCCGCCACATTTTTATACTTGCAATAATAAGCCATGACCTTCGCGTTGTTCTTCGCCATCGCGTGCCCGCATCCGCCGCACCGAACCGGCACAGGCAGGGAATGAGGGGACGGCGTGCGCGGCCCGTACTTCGCGCCCTTCGACTTGATTGCACGGACGCAGGACTGAGCCCGCTCAAACTCGTCTATAGTGACAAGGGGCTCGTGGGTATCCGGGGTAATATACCATTCGGATTGCGGCTTTATCCGCGCCTGCCTGCTGCCAACCGTATCCACGGCATACATGCCGTTAGTCATGGCTCCGGTATATCGCAAATCACGGAGGATACGCGTGATCTCGATGCCCGTCCATATCGGGCGGAGTTTACTCCACGATCGGACGTTTCTCTTTTCGGAGAGAGTTTCAAGCGGCGTCGGAACGCCGTCGGCATTGAGCGCCGCCGCTATCTGTGACGGCTTGCTTCCGCCCAGCGCCATATCGAAGATGCGCCGAACCACCGGGGCAGTCGTTTCATCGACGGCCAGCTTGTATTTGTCATTGTCGCTTTTTCGGTAGCCAAACACTTCATAGGACGCGAGGAATTTCCCCGATTCCCATTTGGTGCGGAAACCGCTTTTCACCTTCCGGGATAAATCCTTGCAGTAGTAGTCGTTGCAAAGGTGCTTGAAGGCCACGCTCACGTCGCCGACGCCGCCTCCCTGCGTCTCGCTGTCGTAAGCGTCGTTTATGGAAATAAAACGGACGCGCAGGAACGGGAAAATCTGTTCAATGTAATCGCCGACCTCAATGTAGTTGCGCCCAAAACGGGAAAAATCTTTGACGACGATACACTGCACGCCGCCTTTCCGTGTCCGCTCCAAGAGTTCCGTTACGCCGGGGCGCTGGAAGTTAGTGCCGGAATACCCGTCATCTGAAAACTCAATGACGCTGGCGTTTTTCAGTTCAGGGTGGGAACGGATGAACCGCCGTATCAGCTCCCGCTGCCCGGATATGCTCTGGCTGTCCCCGTGCAAACCGTCGTCCGAGGATATGCGCAGATATTCAGCCACCACATAGGATTCATTCATGCCGGCGCCGCCTCGCTTTCTTCAATGAAATGGAGCAACGGGCGCTTGTATTCGTCCGCAAACCTGTATGTGACCTCAATTCTGCGGTCGCCCGTGATCTCGATGCGCTCTACCATCGCAAGCAGCATTTCCCGCGTCAGTTCCTTTTCGTCCATGAACCGCTCCATGACGGATACCCACGGATTGCCGTCGATGAAACCCGGTTCCAGCTTTTCCGCCTCCGCCATGATTGCGGTGAGTTGCGCGGCAAGCGCCTCCTTCTCGCCGTCGTATTGACGGTTAAAGTGCCTGTATTCGGTTTCTTCGATCACACCATCGCAGAAATCATCATAGATTTTCTGCTTCATAACCGGGATACGGTCGAGACGGCGCTGAATACGCCCTATCTCCGCCGCGCGTTCATTTTCATGCCTTTTGATGACAGGCGACGCCTTGATGCCCGCCATACGCTCCCGGATACTTGCGCAAAGTTCAATCTCATTGCGGAGCATGGTATACAATGCGCTGTAGAGTTCGTCCTGCGGAAAATGCCTGTAAGTATACTTAGGGCTGTTCGCATTGCAATAGGAGCATATATAGGTGAGGCGGTAAGTGACTTTATCCCGGTGGGTGTTAGGGATGCGCCGGTAAGCGCGCCCGCAATCGGCGCAGAAGGCCAGCCCGTCCAAAAGGTATTCGGGAAGTTCCTCGCGCGCGTGCCGATTGAGGGCGTCCTGCTTTTCCCGAACCTCCCGGAGCATATCAGATACGGCATTGAAATCTGCTCGCCTCACGATGGGCGGGTGGGTATTCTCGGTGATCTTCCATTCCTCTCTTGGAACGTCAATCTGCCGGCCTGCTACCGTCCGCGTCTTGCCCATAGCAATGTGACCCAGGTACACGACGTTCTCCAAAATGTCTTTTATGACGCTGGTATCCCACGCCTGCGGTTTCTCGTACCGCTTTTCCTTATGAATACCTTTGATATAGCGGTAGTGGCCGGGGTTCGGGATTCCTTCTCTGGTGAGCCGCCGCGCAATCTGGTAAACGCCCATACCATCCAGCTTCCAGCGGTAAATCATCCGCACGACCTCGGCGGCGTCATTGTCCACGACCAGCCTGTTCTTGCTCTCCGGGGACTTCATATAGCCGTAAGGCGCGACTTTGCCCACAAACTCGCCGTTGGCGCTTTTCACGGCAAAAGCGGAACGTATCTTTTGCGAGATGTCCTTCGCGTAGAAGGCGTTGATCATATTTTTTAAGGCGATGCTCATGCCCTCGCTCTTGCATCGGGGGTCGAAACTGTCGTAGTTGTCGCCGATGGATATAAAGCGGACGCCCAGCCGGGGGAAAATGACTTCGAGGAAATTTCCGGCCTCCACATAATCCCGGCCGAAGCGCGACAAATCTTTTACCACGATGCAGTTGATTTTCCCGCGCCGGACTTCTTCCATCAGGTTTTCAAATCCGGGACGGTGAAAATTTGTGCCCGTGAGTCCGTTGTCGGAGTATTCGCCGCACAGGGCGAGCTCCGGCGAATCTTCTATGTAATTCCGTACCATCAACAACTGATTTTCCAGAGATAGCGCTTCCCGGTCCTCGGAGGACAGCCGGGCATACACGGCGGCACGGAATAGAAGTTTTGCTTGCGGAACCGTAATTGCTTCAACAGCCGCCGTTTTTCTGCTTTTGCGCGCCATCTAACCCACCTGCCTTTCATCGGCCGTATCTGCGGACAGCGCGGCGAGATACCGCAGCGCGTTTTCGTAGTTCGTGCGATAGCGGGGAACAACCTCAATGCGCCCGCCCTCATACACGATAATCTGCTCGATGAGCTCTACGATGGCGGCGCGGGTCAGGCTTTGGATGTTGCGATGCTTTTTGAAGTGCTCAATCCACAGAGTACCCGCCGCGCGGTTGTTCACAATGTCTGAAAGCTCCTGATTCAAGCGCGCAAGCGCCTTTTCCGCTTCCTCCGTCTGTACGGTAAAGGCGTCGCGGAAACTGATATAGTCGTCCTT
>JAISVU010000370.1 GCA_031271375.1 Clostridiales bacterium
GATAATAGCCAGCTCCGGCTCCGTGCCCAGGGGGGCTGGGGCTCGCATGGCTGTGACAAAGGGCGGGGAGCTTACCGGACCCATAGGCGGCGGCGCCGTGGAGTACAGGGTTCAGCAAATCGCGGCACAAGCCCTTATCGACAAAGCCTCGGTGATAAAGTCCTTCGTCCTTTCGGCTGACGACAAAGAGAACCTGGGGATGGTCTGCGGCGGCGACGTAACGGTGCATATAAAATATATCCCATCGGACAATCAGAAAGCCCGCGAATTGTTTACGCGCGGCTCAGGGCTGTTTTCGCAGAACGTTGATAGCTGGCTGCTTACGCGGATAAAAGCCGGCGCTGAAAAGGAATCAAGCGAGACGTCTGAAGAAGAACTGAGCGAGCTGGAAATATATACTTCCGGCGACAAGCTCCGTCTGCCCGGCGGGACGGACGTATTCTTCGGGCAAAAACCCGCCTGTTTTGAGCATAACGGCAGCGCATACTACGCGGAGCCGCTTACCCATGCCGGAAGGGTGTATGTGTTCGGCGGAGGGCATTGTTCTCAGGAGCTTGTGCCGCTGCTGTCACATCTTGGCGGTGGCTGCGTCGTCTTTGTCAGCCTGCCGGAATTTGCTAACGAAGAGCTTTTTCCAACCGCCGTCGACCGTATTGTCGGGGATTTTGAAAACATATCGGAGAATATCTCGGTTACGGAGAATGATTATGTCGTTATAATGACAAGAGGCCACGCCTCGGATTTCACGGTTCAGGCGCAGGCATTGAGGCTTAAGCCCAAGTATGTCGGCGTTATCGGCAGCAGAAAGAAGATAGCCTTCGTCAGCCAAAGGCTTCGGGACATAGGCTTCTCTCAGGCCGATATCGACAGCGTACGCACCCCGATAGGCCTTGATATAAAAGCCGACACCCCGGCCGAGATAGCCGTCAGCATCGCGGCGGAGCTTATACTTGTCAGAGCGCGGAAGGATTAACAGGCGATTAAATGGACTTTATATACTCCCAAGTGGAGCGGATTCTTGATAAGCACGGCTCCCGCGACCCCTTCGTCCTTTTAAAAGGCCTGGGCGCGGTTTTAGTCTATTCAAACGAATACGGCCGAGGCGGGCTGATGGGCTATTCCACGATATTAAACCGCATAATGTACGCCGTAATCAATGAAAAACTGCCGGATGCCGAAAAGAGAATCGTTGCGGGGCACGAAGCCGGGCATTTGGTTCTGCATCAGGATATAATTCTGTCAAGCCCGATTAAGGCTATGCAGGATTTCCGTCTTTACGACAGCTCCAGCCGCTACGAGCGCGAAGCCAATCTGTTCCTCGCGGACTTTCTCCTTGGCGACGACAGCGTGATGGATGTCATAACCCAGGACGGGATAAATTACATTGAAGCGGCCAGCGCGTTATACGTGCCCCCTCCCCTACTAGCCTTCAAGCTTTTCAGTATGTCAAAACGTGATTTCAAAGGGCTTAACTATTTCGATTTAGACAGCAGATTTTTGGCAAAGCGTGATTTTGACGGTGAGGGATATAGTAACCGCTGATTTAATCAGGAGTTTGCGAACAGTTTAGCTTACAGCGGCGTCGCCAACGCTTCCAGGCGACGCAAACTGAGAGCAAACCTACCATAATCAGCGGTTACTGTAGTCATGAATAAACCCGGCCCTCGTACGGGCGCAGAATCCCCGGCGCTTCGGCGTAGTTAGACAGAACCGGCGCGCCGGACGCCTCCTTCGGCGCGGCAATCTCCCCCCGGGAAAGATTGCAGACCACCAGATACCCTCCCCGGCGGTAAACAAGCAGGTCCCGCTTTTTCTCATGAAAAAACTCAATTGGCTCATAAACCATTTCTTTACGCAGGGATACAGCGTCTTTATAAAAGGCAAGAATTTCATTATCCTCCGCCAGGCTCCAGTTTATCGGCACGCGCGCGTGTTCGCGGCTGCCGGCGGCTACCCTTCGGAACGCAGCGTCCGGGGGCATCGTCTCGCATAGAGCGTTGTATTTGTTAATGCTCTCCACGTCCCGAAGCTGAGAAATATCGGTAAACGGATGGTTGCCTAACCCAAGCTCCTGCCCCTGATAGAGAAACGGGGTTCCTCTCAGCGTGAGCTGGATAAGGCCTAAGAGCTTTGCAAGCTCTGTTTTGTATCTGTGGCTGTGGTCGACCTTCGACAACATTCTCGGATTATCGTGGTTATCCCAAAACAGGCTCATCCAGCAGTCAGCACCGTAATTCCTCTGCCAGTCAATGATATAGGATTTATAATAGTTCAAATCGTATTCATACTCATCAAAGCGCACATGGCCCGGCGTCTCAAGGTGGTCGAAGGAGAACATCATATCCAGCTCTCCCCGGTCAGGATGGGTCAAAAGTCGGCCGACCTCCTGCCCGATTCCCGGCGTCTCGCCCACGGAAAAGGCGTCGTATGGGGCAAAGGCTTCCCTTCGCAGCTCGCGCAGATACTCGTGCAGGCGGGGGCCGTGGAAATAATGCTCTATCCCGCGGAACTCCATCAAATCGCCGATGAATACATTCCCGTCCGGAAGGCCCTGCGCCTTTGATATATAGTTAATAACGTCAAGCCGGAAGCCGTCCACGCCGCGCTCAAGCCAGCGGCGCACCATCGCGTAAAGCTCCTGGCGCATAGCGGGGTTCTCCCAATTCAAATCCATCTGCTTTTTTGAAAACAAATGCAGCGCGTAAAGCCCGCCGGAATACTCGTTCCATGCCCCTCCGCTGAAGAAGGAGGTCCAGTTGTTGGGTTTATCGGTAAAGAAGTAATAGCCTCGGTATGGGCTGGAGGGATTGGACAGCCCCTC
>JAISVU010000375.1 GCA_031271375.1 Clostridiales bacterium
AATACATGTCTGTTGTCGAATTGTTTAAATCTATCCGGGCTTGATAAATATCCGGCAGTGCGTCCCTTATTTCTGGATAGCGGTTATAAAAGCTCCGGTTCTGGGCGTCAACCATAGCCTGCCATCTGTCCAGGTAATACTGCTTGGCGTAAAGCTCGCCGTATTTGTCCCGAATAAGCCGGTAAGTCGTGTAGACAGTCAGGCCTTCCGGCGTCCACAACAGATTCTCAAAGTCCATTACGGCCGTGGCGCCGCCCCACCATTGATGAACAGTCTCATGGGCAAAAATCTCGGCGGCCTGGTCGCCCTTGTATCCGCCGTCATAGCTGGCCGTGTTAAACTTGGATTCCGACAAATGGACGTAACCTATCAGGGACGCGTCCAAGTCCTTAGTCTGAATCATTTTGCAATCGGAGCCGTCCCCCGTTTCCATCCAATCAATACGTCCGAAGGTGTTTATGCAGTATGCCATCACTTCTTCCATCATCCCCCGGATGTCGTTGCCGGCAATCATGCTTTCGTAAGCGCGGGTATAGATAAAGTCGATGTTCACCCCCGCCGCCGTCAGCTTCTGGGAAGTATAATCGGCGGCGTGTATTTCGGATATGCGGGTTTCGCCGGAAACCGTCCATGTTTTCGTTCCATCCGGGTTCTGGGTAAAATCAGTGAGAAACTCAGGTTCCAGGGGGCTCCCTCCCATGGGAGTCAGGCCGCCGGGGAGCGTTATGTTATATTCATAACTTGCCGGCTCCCCCCTGCCGGCGTTTATATGCGGCAGCAAATTGGTATTCCTCAGCTGAACATAGTCCGGGTTTATTTGGTCAACCATGTACAGGTTTGGGGAATTATATCTGGCTTCATGGGGAAAACCCTCGTATTCTATCCTCAGCAGCCGATTGCTCCCGGCGGGCAGCTCAAAGGCGGTGTTTCTGAAGTCGTTGATATGCTCATCGGAAGTCTTGAAGGCCAGTGGCTGCCCGTCAAGGGTCATCGACGTTATTCTATACCCGCTGTTAAGCTGGATTATATCGGGGACGCCGCCGCTTTCGTCTTTTGATACCGTATACTCGGCGGTTCCCTTAAGACTTCCCCAGAAAACGTCGGGTTTTATATCATATGAATAATATGAAATCACCGCAGCCGAGGTTTCCGGCAGGAAATCCCTTACCATCTCCGCCGGGCCTCGGTTCACTATGGGCTGGCGTATCCACATGAGCCCGCCGCAGAGGGAGAGAACCAACGCCGAGGCCGGAAAGAGCGCTTTCCTTGTTCCATAAAGGAAGGAGCCCAGAAGACCCTTCTGGTATTTACGCAGGCAGACGGCCGAAAGGAACCAAAGACCTCCCGCCAGCGCCAGCCAGAGGGCTCTTGTGTAAAGGGCGATACGCAGGGAATAATCGCTGGAGAACCCGTCGGAATAGCTTAATACTATGGGGTTTATCCACCTTGCAAAATAATCCCGCTCTACTATTTCATTAAAGCACATTAAAACCAGAGCCGCGTAAATAAACCCGGTAAGCTCCGCCCTGCGGGTTATCTGATAAAGGGCTTGGGCCAAGGTGAACGAGATCATCCAAGTGGCCAGGGGGAGAATCAAGAAACTTCTCGCGTACAGCCCCAAATCGAAAAGATAGTCCAGCTTATGGCTGATGTAAGGCAAGTGAACGAAGGCGCAGAGAGCGCACACAACCGCAGCCAGAGCCGCCATTGTAAGGAGCCTTGCGGAGGCCGTCCGGGCCGGGGAGACAATGGCCTCCGTGATGCTGTCAACCCTGCTGCGGTGAACCCTGTCCGATTCGAAAGCCGCGAAGACCGCCCAGACAAGAGAACCGAAGAAGGTGCCCGACAGAACAGGGTTTGCCAGGTACACCACGTTCATCAGGCTAGGCTCGGCAGGTTGAAGAGTTCTAAAGAAACCGCTAAGTTGAAAATACCCGGGCAGAAGCGAACAGCAGCAAAGGACAGCCGCCGACCAAAACATCCTTGATTTCACCAGCCGTTTAAACTCAACCCTGAAAATGGAGAAGGTATTCACGCCGCCGCCTCCCTCTGGATGCAGTATAGGTAAGCGTCCTCAAGAGTCGGCTCGGCTGCCTCGGCGAAGCCGGGCAGTCTTTCCGCCGTGACCCGGCACTGAATACCCTTTGCGGTGCTGACCTTGGAGACGATATGGCATCCTGCGGGGATTTCCTCGTCGTCAACCCCGGCGATGAAGGTTCCCACATGTCCGGCGGTTTCGTAAATCAGCTCCGACGGCTCCCCGTCAAACAGGATCAGGCCGTCGTTGATTACAAGCACCCGGTTGCAGATGGACTGTACGTCCTCGATGATATGGGTCGAAAGCAGGACGATTTTGTCCCGTGACATATCGGAGAACAGGTTCCGGAACTTGACCCGTTCTTCCGGGTCCAGGCCCACGGTGGGCTCGTCAAGGATAAGGAGCTCCGGGTTTCCCAAAAGGGCCTGAGCGATCCCCACCCTCTGGCGTTGGCCGCCGGATAGGCTTCCGATGCGTGACTTGCGGCATCCGGTAAGCCCCGTCTGGGATATCAGCCTGTCAATCTCGTTCTTGGACCGAATGCCTTTCATCGCCGACATATAATCCAAAAACTGCCACACAGTCAGTTCGTCATAAAGCCCGAAGCTCTGGGGAAGGTATCCCAGGCTGCTTTTCAGCCTCTTCTCCTGCGCCAGTAAGGGCTTTCCGTCCAGCCTGATCTCTCCCTTGGTGGGGATAAGCCCGGCTATCAAAAGCTTCATCAGCGTGGTCTTCCCGGTGCCGTTGGGGCCGAGTATTCCTGTCATCATGGGGCTTTCCATGTACAGGCTGATATTTTGCAGGGCTTTTTTGCCGGTTGGGTAAATCATCGTTACGTTTAACGCCTCAATCCGCATTTTTAGTTTCACTCTTTCCGCCTTATCCGGCATTAATCTACGGAGCGCGGGCCGACGGTACCGGAGGGCTGTACGCGCTGCCGTATAAACAGTATAACAGGATAATTATGGAGTTTGTGTGTGGATTGCGTGTGGAGTTTGTGGAGTTGGTGGAGTTATGATACCGTGTAAAACTCCGCTTCAAACAATACCCCGCCGTCACAGTTTTCTATTTTAAACAGCGCGTTGTGGTTTTCCAATATCATACCGGTAATGTACAAGCCGAGCCCGGAACCGCCGCCGCTTTTTTCTCGCCCCGCGCGATAAAAGGCTTCAAATAAATGGGGAAGATGCTCTTCTCCGATATGAGCGTTTGAGTTAACCACTTGAAATATCGCTTTGTTTCGTATACGTTTAAGCCGGACGGTTAAATAGGCGGACCCGGCCTTATTCATTGGGGAATGTACCGCCGCGTTGGCGATGGCGTTCCCTACGGCCTTCTCCAATAGCGTTCCGTCGCCAAGAATGAAAATATCCGGCTCAACTTCAACTGTCGCTTTCAATCTCCGCGATTCGATTAATGGCATATGCGTTACAACAGCTTTCATAGCAATTTCCGAAAGACAGGCCGTATCGCGCTGTTGCTTATTATTCATATCTATGAAAGACACCGAAAGGATTTCGCGTATAAATCCGTCCAGTCCGCGAAGTATCTCCGCCGACCGGGACAAGTATTTTTCCCTGTTCTTATAAGCCCCGACCTCCGCCAGCATTCCCTCAAGCTGTCCGATTACCGTAGCCACAGGCGTTTTAAGTTCATGGGACACTGCCGAAAAAAATAAGAGACGGCGGCGTTCCCGGTCTTTTTCAAGCTCGATGTCATTTTTCAACGCCCTAAGGGCGGCGTCCAGCCTGTCAGAAAGCTCGTTGACGCTTTTTGCCAGCGTCCCGATTTCGTCGCCGCGCACGTCCGGACAGTACCAGCTAAAATCAAGGTTAGCCATACGCGCCGCCGTGGCGCTTATTCGGGTAATGGGCCGGGTAGTGTACCTGGAAAAGAAAAAAGCGGCGGCCATGGAAATCAAAAGGATTATCGCAACTACCCACGGAAAGCTGCTAAGAACCGCCGCCTTTATTTCATCTGAAATGAGCGGGTTGAAAATGACGGTCAGTATGTACTCGTCGGAAGAACCCGCGAAACGGAAAGGATATTCGCGTATATCATCGGAGACGTGAATTTCTTCATTGTTGTTGCCAAATAAAAACCTAGGCACAGGCTGACGGTTCTCATCCAGCAAAATAAGGCCCGCTCCGGTCTCGCGCAGGAACTTCGTGAAAAGAGCATTGCTTTCGTCCTGACTGCCCAGCCTGAGCCTTGAAACCAATTCTTCCGAGCGGGCAAAGAGCTCCCGCCTTGCCTGCCCTTCGTTGCTAAACGGCAAAAACAGCCCGGCGAGTAAATATACCGCCGTCGAGATTACCAGAAACAGCGCCAGCAGCATAAGAAAGGTTTTTGCCGTTAGACTCCCTCTAACGCGCCTTTGGTATTTTATAACCCACGCCGCGAACCGTTTCAATGCAATCGTCAGCTCCAAGTTTTTTGCGGATGTTTTTTATATGCGTGTCAACGATTCGTTCGCCGCCGTAGTAATTATAATCCCATAGCTCCTCTATCAGGGCTTTGCGGGTAATAACCCTGCCTTCCGCCTCAAGCAGTTTTCGCAGAATGTCAAATTCCAGAAGGGTTAGGTCTACCGGGATTCCGGACGCGGTAACGGCGTGGCTTTTTATATCAAGAAACAAACTGCGGCAGGAAAGCTCCGCCGTTTCTCCCGCGTTGGATGCCGTTTGACCTTTGGTTCTTCGCAGCACCGCCGCTATTTTCTGTAAAAGAACCGGCATGGAAACCGATTTGACCACATAGTCGTCGATGCACAGCTCAAACCCGCGCAGCTGGTGCGCTTCGCTGTCCAGAGCGGTAAGCATAATAACCGGGACACCGGACATTTTCCTTATTTCTTCCACTACCCCGTAGCCGTCTGTCTGCGGGAGCATAATGTCCACAAGGACCAAATCAAAAGCCCCCTGCCTGAACCCTTCCAAACCGGGAACGCCGTCGTCAAAGGCGGCGACGGCATATCCCGCGTCTTCAAGATAGTTTTGCAAAAGCTCCCTAAAATCTTGATTATCCTCAATTATAAGAATCTTTGACATGCACTCACCAAGATATATCTTTTCATTTTGTCACAACCGGTTTCCCGTCTTCATCAATAATTGCAATAATGCCGCCCGCGGTATTGTTGAACCATGAACGCAGGTAAGTAACGCCCGTTTCTTTGTCGCGTATTAAATCAATACGGTCAGAAATATTGAATTTCTGAGTGTAAACTATCTCAAATCTATCATTCCGCACCTTTAGCCCCCCTTCCGATATATAATTAATCAAACAGTAAACAGCATTTTCCCATCAATGCTTTTTACCTCTTGTTTGCTCCCCATCCCAAATGGGCAGACCGTCCTGCACTTAAAGCACTGTATCACGAACCTTTTTTCTATTATCTTAAAAAACTGAGAGCACGCCCGTTTCACGACAGTGCCGGCGTTATCAAGCGCGCCGGTAGGGCAAGACTTTACGCATACGTCGCAATTCTTGCAATAGCCGACGTCCATCTTCCTGTCTGTCTCAAGCTCCGCGTCGGTCAGCACGGCGCTAAGCCAGAGGCGGTTGCCGTACACGGGGTTTGTGAGCAGGTAATTGCGCGTGATGACTCCAAGCCCCGCAATCCGGCCCGCGTGCTTCAGGGATATGTACCCGAACTGCTCCTTTCTCCCATCGACCTCCACCCATTTGCCGCCTGTCGCGCTGATAGCCTTCAC
>JAISVU010000005.1 GCA_031271375.1 Clostridiales bacterium
CCTTAAAAAGCTCCCTATTCTTATAAATATAATCATACGCCGAAATAACCGTGAGCCCCACCGCAAGCCACTTCATCAGCTCGCAGACCGCGGAGAACACCTGGCTCTGCCCTTCGGGAAGGAGCGCGCCGCCCCCCAGCACCATGATTATCATTAGCATCTGTATCGCGGTCTTTATCTTCGCCCATGTGCTGGCCGCGATGACATTGCCCTTTTCCACCGCGACAAGCCTCATCCCCGATATCAAAAACTCCCTGGATATTATCAGCACCACCATCCAGGCGTCGATGTCCCCCAGCTGAACCATTGACACAAGGGCCGCCCCGACCAGCAGCTTATCCGCTATCGGGTCCATCAGCTTGCCGAAGTCCGATATTAAATCCATCTTCCGCGCAAGGAATCCGTCCAGCCAGTCCGAAGCCGACGCGATTATAAATATCCCGGTAGCGGAAAGGCGCGAAACATTCGGCGGGAGGAAGCCGCCCAGCAGCGCGGCCAAAAACAGCGGTATCATACACATACGCGCTATTGTAATTCTATTCGGCAGATTCATTTTATCGCTCATTTAATCAACCGCCCGATTAAATCATATTCAAAGGCTTCCGTTATCTGCACGCGGGCGAACTCCCCCGGCTCAAGCGCCCCTTTGGGAGCCGTTATGAAGGTCAGGCCGTCCGTCTCCGGGCAGTCCATGTAACTGCGTCCGTAGAAAATCTTATTCACCGCGTCATAACCGTCCGCCAGCACTTCCAGCTCCCTGCCTATATAACCGTTCAGTTTTTCGGCGGATATGGCGTTCTGCTGTTCCATAACCCGGTTTTTCCGGCTTTCCTTAGTTTTTTTTGGCACCTGGTTCAAGAAATTATACGCCGGCGTCATTTCTTCCCGGGAGTATGCAAAAGCACCGAGTTTATCGAACTTAACATCCTCCAGGAAGGCCAGCAGCTCCTGAAAATCCTCATGGCTCTCCCCGGGGAACCCCGTCATTACCGTGGTTCTCAGTATAATATCCGGCATCGCTGCCCTCAGCCGGTCTATCAAGGCCCGCAGCCCGCTCCCGTCCGTCTTCCTGCCCATCGCCCGCAATATGTTCCCTGCGGCGTGCTGTATCGGCATGTCCAGATAATGGCATACCTTAGGATTGCCCGCCATCGCGGCGATCAATTCATCTGTGATATGCTCGGGGTAGCAGTACATAAGCCGCAGCCAGCGGAGACTTTCAACTTCCGATAACCGGTTAATAAGTTCATTCAACCGCTGTTTCCCGTAAATATCCCGCCCGTACAGCGCCGTGTCCTGGGCGACGATTATCAGTTCTTTAACGCCCCCGGCGGCCAGTTTTTCCGCCTCTTCAATAATATCCTCCATCGGGCGGCTTGTATAAGGCCCCTTTATATAGGGGATGGCGCAATAGGAGCAGCGGTTATCGCAGCCCTCGGCTATCTTCAGGTACGCGTAATGCCCCGGCGTCGCAAGAGCCCTTCCCTGATTATCATCACGCTTAAAGCCCAGTCTTTCCGCCAGCTTAACAGGCATAGGCTCCAATATATCAATGCCCGGGAAGTCCGCCAGCATCCGCTCCCCATACCGTTGAACCATACATCCCGTAACTGCTACGGTTTGGCATGAGCCGCTCTCTTTCAGCTCCAAAGCCCTTTGGATATGCCCAGACGCCTCGTCCACCGCGTCCTTTATGAACCCGCAGGTGTTTATTATGATTATACGGGCTTCCTCTTCGTCGTCGGTAAATATTAGCGATTCCTCGCCGGACAAAGCCCCAAGCAGGGCCTCGCTGTCAACAAGGTTCTTGTCGCAGCCCAATGAAATAAGAGAAACCGTCCGTTTATCTTCCATTACCCGTCCTTTGATTATACGCCTTTACGCAGTTTTTAATGAGCATTGCAACGGTCATAGGCCCTACGCCCCCCGGCACCGGGGTTATATACCCGGCGACATCAGCGCAGGCAGGGTCGACGTCGCCGGTGATCTTCCTGCTCCCGGGCGTGCGGTGTATGCCGACGTCTATAACGGCGGCGCCTTCCTTTATCATGTTCGGCGTGATAAAGTTACGCTTGCCCAGGGCCGCGACAAGGATGTCCGCCCGCTTTGTGATCTCTGACAGGTTCTGCGTCCTGGAATGGCATATCGTAACCGTGGCGTTTTCCTTTATCAGCAGCATCGCGGCGGGCTTGCCCACGATATTGCTGCGGCCAACAACGACGGCTTCCGCGCCTTCTATCTTAACACCGGCGTATTTAAGCAGCTCAATAATCCCGGCGGGGGTTCCGGGAAGAAGCCCCTGCCCGCCTTTTGCGAGAAGCCCGGCGTTCATTGGGTGGAACCCGTCCACATCCTTCGCGGGGTCTATCGCGAGCAGGGCCTTCTGCTCGTCCATACGCGCGGGCAAAGGCGACTGCACCAAAATGCCGTCCACGCTGCCGTCTGCGTTTAAATCCGCGATAATACGCAAAAGCTCGGCCTCTGAGGCGTCGTCCGGCAGTTCATGGGCCACGGATATAATCCCGGCCCCGACGCAGGCTGCTTTCTTGCTGTCCACATAAATCCGCGACGCGGGGTCTCCTCCTACTAGAATAACGGCGAGACAGGGCGGTCTTCCGCCCTCCGCCACAATTTTCGCAACATCATCCTTTGCCTCGCCCAGGATACGCTGGGACAGGGCCTTGCCGTCTATTATTTTTGCTGACATTTAGTCCTCCTACGAATATTCTATCGGGCTTTCGCGTGCTTATAACAGCCCATTTATTAATTTACGGCCATAACTAATTCCTTATACCATTGCGGTATCGGGTTCCCTCTCGGTATCAGCTCTCCGTTTCTATACTCCCCAACCTCGCTGAACCCATTCTCATTGTCGAAGAAAAAGGCTTCGTCAACATAGGGCAATACCGCCTTTAAATCCTCAAACCTTTTACCGTGGCGCCTCAAAACATCCTCGGCCTGTATATCATGCCCGCCTTTTCTTACGCGGTTTCGGATACGTTCAATGCTCTCGGCGCTGGAGTTTAAGCCCACATAATACAACCGTATAATGTATCCCGCTTCTTTAGCCGCTTTAATGACCTTCCTCACAAAACTTCCAGATAGCGTAGTCTATTGCGAGAATGAAACCCCGCTTGACACGGCGTCCCATATCTTATTAACCGCCAGCTTTCCCGCGGCAGTCGCGTCGCCGTTGTTTTCGGCTGTCAGTTTGTCGGGATCAATGATACATCCCAAGTCACCCCGCATTTCCTTATAAGACGCCTGTAAAGCTGGATTTACCGACACCGTTCACCCCGGCGATCATCGTATATGTCTTTATTTCTTCCATTCCTCATCAGCTTCCTTCTGTATCCTCCCATAAGAAACGCTCTTGTCCTCCGCCCCCAGCTCCGCGTACCCCTTCGTCAAATCCTGCGCCGTCACTTCCAGCAGCTCCATGAACTGCGTATACGCGAACTCCAGCTTGGGGTCGCTTTCATCCGCGCCGTACAGCGCGTGCAGCAGGCTCTCGATCATCTGATCCATGCCCCAGAGCTTAATGTGTATCAGCTCATGGATGATCACGGCCTCGATGTTCGTCTGCTTGGGATTGCAGTCATTAATTAATACGATCGCGACTTTATCGGCGCGGTCAATCTTCACGTCGCCGGTCTTGCGCCATTCCTTTGTCACCAGCTCCAGCTTGATGTCCCAGTCCCGCAGGCGCAGGATATCCTGCCATTTGACAAGATATCCGCGCAGCTCGCCGCTATTGAAGACGCTCATAGTCCGAACTCCTGTACTGTTCGTCAAGCAGCGGCTTGCCGTCCCTGTCCAGCAGGGCGGTCAGCCCCCCGCCGTAGCCCTCCGCTACCCAAAGATACTGCACGCCCGTTTCTGTATCCGTGATTATCCTAGTCCCAAACAAAACCCCTTTTCTGTCTTTTACAATAAACCTCTGATCCTTTGCCATTAACCCGCCTCCA
>JAISVU010000105.1 GCA_031271375.1 Clostridiales bacterium
CGCCCGTTCTATCGCGTTGCCAATGGCCCCTGCGGAGATTATCGCGACCGCGATCCTGGACAGGGCCATAACATGCGGCTTCTGCTTCATCCTGGGCAATCTTATATAAAAGACGACCAGTACCGCCATCGTAACGGCGGTTATAATCAGAAAGGCCCAGCGCCACCCCTGAAGAATCCCGAAGGCCGCGCCTCTGTTGAGGGTATAGCTGAGTTCCAGAAAACCGGGTATGAAATCCATTCTCCCTACCGGTTTAAGATGAATGTTCGCGATATGCTTTGTAAACTGATCGGCCCCGATCAGCACAAGGCATGTCAAGACATAGATAATATGCTGCATAACTAACCTCCTCATAAAGCTATACTATCACATTCACTAGAAAAAAACAACAGGGGCTTTATTCGCTTGTCCCTATTTGGTATACTTATGCAAAGGAGAGATTCATCATCAACGCGGCGGAGCTTGTAAAGGATTATATCTTGGGCAAGGGCATAGCGGGGGTATGCGGGGCGGAGCCTTTGGAGCCGTGGCCCGGGATAGGCCTCGGTACAGGAGGCGCCCCCTTTATCCGCTATAAGCCCGAGCAGCGTTTGTATCCGGGAAACCTGTTGCCGGGGGCTGCGAGTATAATCGTTCTGGGCATTGGCTGCGGCAGGGAGCTGTCGTATGAAGCGGACGAACATCCCAGGGGGCGCTTCTCGGTCGGGGCTGTGGGCCTGGACTACCACATCGCGCTGCGCGCCTTGCTGGACGGCCTGGAGGATACGCTGCGAAAGGGCGGTTATATCTTCGAGTGCCATAAGTCCGTTGACACGGGGCCGCTGCCGGAGAAGGCGCTGGCCGTGAAGGCCGGGCTGGGCTGGCTGGGCCGTAACGGTTTGCTGATAAACGACGAGCTGGGGTCGTTCCTCAACATTGGGTATATGGTTACGGATATTGAACTAACGGAGCTCGAAAGCCTGATTCCCCTGGAAATATTCACAGAAAAGGGACGGTTCTGCGGGGAATGCAACCGCTGTATCAAGGCCTGTCCCGGTGCCGCCTTAATTAAAACCGATGAAGGGACCGTCTTCGACTACCGCAAATGCGTATCATACCTCACACAGAAGAAAGGGGAGCTTGCAGGCGACGAACGCCGCAGTATTGGCCTTCGCCTTTACGGGTGCGACGCCTGCCAGGACGCCTGCGATTATAACAGGAACGCCTATATAGGCAAGATAACCGACATTGATTATATAGCTCCGAGGCTGGACGAAATATTGAACCTTACCAAAGCCGAGTATGAGCGGCGTTACAAGGCAACCGCCGTCTACTGGCGCGGGCTGGGGGTTCTTAAACGCAACGCCGCCGCCGCGCTGGAGAATTGGAAGTCTTACAATCATTAGTATCTCTGCATAAATATGCCATAAATGGGGGAATATAGAGATATGCCGTGGAACTCCGGAGGACTGAGGGGCAGCACGCTGGAGGAGCTGGTGAACCTTACGAACGAAGCCTACCGCTCCAGGGGCCTTGCCGTGGTGCAGAAGATACCTACGCCGATTACGCCCGTTAAATTCGACGGCGCGGCGCGCACGATTCAGCTGGCCTATTTTGACCAGAAAAGCACGGTTGACTACATCGGCGCGGCCCAGGGGATACCCATCTGCTTCGACGCGAAGGAAACCGGCAGAGAGAGCCTGCCGATCCAGAACATCCATGAACATCAGATGCAATTTATGAAAGAGTTTGAACGCCAAAAAGGTATAGCGTTCCTGCTGGTGCATTTTTCAAAGGCGGATAAATACTACTTCCTGCCCTTTATGTCCCTTGAGAGTTTTTGGGACGCGGCGCGGAAGGGCAGCCGCAAGTCCATACCGAGGGACGCCTTCGACGAACGGCTGATTATCCCCAACCGGGACGGCGTGTATATCCACTATCTTGAGGCAATCAACAGTTATTTAGACATAAAGGACAGGTGAGCGGGCATCAAAAAGGCAATCGGGTTTATCTTCATTATTCTCACACTTCCTCTAACGGCGGTCCTGTCCGGCTGTACCATTCTGGATGAAATTAAGGCCGCCGGCGAGGCCGGAAAGGCGGAGAACGCGGCATACCGCGCGGCGGCGGCGGAAGAAGCCACGGAGGCCGTAAGTCCGGGTTTTCATTATACCCTTTTGATTGAACGAACCGACCTGCGCATGTCCATGTACGAGCCGGAAACGGGATGTTATATCGGGGCGGGGCTGTGGGACGACGTGCGTGTGAATGGCGATATGGCGGGGTTCGACGACGCCGCGGGAAAGACCCACGGGATATCGGCGTGCCGAATGGACATGGGCGGCGAGTTCCCCGCGAGCCGGATTTTGCAGGCGATAGCCGCTAAAAAGCTGGTTTTGCTTACTGTGGATCCTCCGCCAGGGGCCAACCCGTATGACGAGGCGATGCTGACGCAAACGGTAAAGGACATCGGCAGATACAATATCCCCGTGTTTGTGGACTTTTTCCCTTACTCAAAGAACATGGGCTACGGAGCGGAGTCTTACCGGCGTTTTTACCGCAAGGCCTGGCTGGCCCTGCGCGAGTACGCGCCGAGCGCCGCAATGGTCTGGACATCCAATGTATGGGACGCCGCCGACGCGGCCGATTATTATCCCGGCGACAGCTATACCGACTGGGTGGGCCTCCATATAACCGCCGATATCTCTAAAACCGGCGAATACAACGATTTTATGACCGCGTTCGAGGAATTTTACGCCCTTTTTCAGGATAAAAAGCCCATTATGCTAGCGAGCCTTTCCCTTAGCCATTTCTCAACGATAGACAATACCTACCGCACAGGCCTCTGCGGCGATACCCTCTCCGCGTTTTACGAACGCGTCGCCTATCACTTGCCCAGGGTCAAGGCTATTGTTTATCAGAGCTATGACAATGTGCTGGAACCCGGGCGAGGCAGCAAAGCCCGCAATAATTATCTTATAACCGGCGACGACGCGCTTATTCGGGCTTATCGCGAAGCCGTAGCCGATAAACGTTTTTTATCCGGCGTATCCGAAACGGACGGAGACGGTTTTTCGGTCAAGTCCCCTGAAAACGCAGCGATTCAGGATGGAATCCTCTATATCACCGCAGACAGCGCGGAGACCCGGCTAAATAATAAAAGAATCCCCGGCCAGGCCAGGGATGTGCTTGGGCAAAAATGCTATCCCGCAGAGGCCATATCCGCGGGCGGGGCGGATAACGGCAGCTTCGATGTGGATAATGAGAATATGGTGGTGAGGTGGCGGCAGTGATTTACCTCACATAATCCGCCAGCGACATCTGCGATATCCGGCTTCCGGCCATCATCGAGGCGCTGTAAACGGCTTCCATCGCGGAGAGGTTCATTATAACCTCCATGTAGTCCACATTCTCGTTCTCCGACATCAGCTCGGTGTAGCTCACGCGGTTTTCTTCCAGGCGGCTGCTGGTCAGCTCGATACGGTTAATACGGCTGCCCAGCGTCGTAAACTCCTTTAAAGCCGCGGCGGAATGAACCTCATAGCGCCCCAGCATCGCGCTGAACGAGTCTTGCAGGTAGTCGGTGAATTTTTTGGTCTCCAGCACGATCTGGTCGTCCACCATTTGCTTGAGGACATCTTCGTCTAAACCAAGTCCCGCATACGCGGCTCTAAGCTCCGCGTCGGTGGATATACGCACCTGGCTCACCAAATCGCAGAAGTTCATCAGTTCCGCATAAAGGCTGGGCGTATAAACGTCCTTCGCGAGATTATTAACCTGTATGCGCGTGTTTATGCCGAACTCGAACTGCATATGCTGGTCTTCCATGTTAAAGTTTTTAGAAGTGCCGTCCGCCACATTCGTCTGTGTGCACTCAAAATAAACTATCGGGTTCGGCTCGCCTTCGTACAGGCCGTTAATCGTATAGACAACGTTGTAGTCCTCTTCCGGGTTTGCCCGCATTTCCGCCGCCGTCGCGTCGCTTAATATAAGCTCGCCTGTTTCCGCTATAAACTTAGCGCCTGCAGCGGGAGCGACGTATCTGTCGGGATCATCGCCGGCCACCACTACAACGCCGCCGGGGATATTGCCCAAATTCATTGTGACGGTACGGGCAGGATTCCCCATCGCCGCTTCTTCGTTATGATAGGGCAAGTCTATTTTATTGATTTCATGGATAGTAATTACGGCGGGCGGAGGCGGCGTTTCGTCCCTCACATACGCCTTAGTCTCCTGTATGTCATTTAAGTTTAATTCTTGTGTTATAGTATATACATTGTTAAACTCCGTCTTCGTCATCGTGGGGGGCTGATCCGTCCGGTAGCCGGAAAGGACATATCTCCCTGCGTAGGCCACGTTCATCTCTCCGCCTATCTGCTGGGCGAAGGTACGGATTTCCTCAACGATCTTATCCCTGTCCTCAGGCGTAAGCGTGTCCGTAGCGCCCTGTACAAAACGGGAGCGCATCTTTTCAAGTATTTCCAATGTGTTGTCAAAGCCTTCCTCGGTAATGCTCATCCACGACTGCGCCTGTGCGGCATTTCTCGCGTACTGCTCGGTGTCCGATATGTTCGTGCGGAATTTTAAGGCGCGGCTTGCGATTATCGGGTTGTCCGACGGATTTTGGATTTTCTTTCCCGTGCTAATCTGAGAGTAATAACCGTCCACCCTGCGGGCGTTCCGGTTTATGTTCATCAGCATCCGGTTCATGCTCATTTGGTTCGTTATACGCATGGCTTTTATATGCCTCCTGATAATTAGGTCCTTCTACGTTTATTTTAGCTCCCTCTGTTAAATATTATCGGCCCCCCAATCAAAACTTTTAGTAAAAATTTTGAATTTCGACCTTTATAACGTCTCATATAGCATTATTATCTTGTTGTAATGTCCCGTGTTTTTATGTATAATGTATCTGGCGTTATTGATAATGAAAAAATTAACAGGAGGCAGAGCAATGGCAGAAACCGTTCAGGATAACCTGACATCGGAAGTACGGTCCCAGCTAAAGCAGATCGTTGATAAACACAGCGGTCAAAAAGAATCCATCATTATGATCCTAAACGAAACCCAGGAAAAGCTGGGCTACGTTCCTTACGAAGCGCAGCGGTACATAGCCCTTGAAACAGGCATACCGCTTGCGGAGATTTACGGCATAGTGACGTTTTACTCGCGTTTTTCATTAAAGCCGGTGGGCAAGTATAAAATAAGCTCATGCCTGGGTACCGCGTGTTATGTTAAAAACGCTCAAGCCGTGCTGGAGCGCATTGAGGAAAAAGTCGGCATTAAGGCCGGGGAAACCTCGGCCGACGGGAAATATTCCTTCGTCGCAACGCGCTGCATCGGCGCCTGCGGCCTTGCCCCTGTCATCACGATTAACGAAGATGTTTACGGGCGCTTAACCCCAGACGATATCGACGGGATTATCGAAAAATATAAATAATAAAAAACGAGGTGTCAAGATGAAATCCATAGCGGAACTGCAAGAAATCCGCAACAAAGCGAAGCAGCAGGTCGAGCTGCGCAAGGAACACTCAGGATACCGGGTCATCGTGGGCATGGCCACCTGCGGGATAGCCGCCGGGGCGCGTCCCGTTATGACCGCCTTCCTGGAAGAGGTTCAAGGTCAGAACCTGGGCAACGTCACCATAACCCAGACGGGCTGCATCGGCCTCTGCCGGCTTGAGCCCATCGTAGAGGTCTTTGAGCCGGACGGCGACAAGGTGACATATGTAAAGATGACTGCCGAAAAGGCCAAGGAAATAGTGGAAAAGCACCTTAAAAACAATAAGCCCGTGCTTGAGTATGCCATCGGGAATACGGAAGATAAGTAATAAACAGTCTTGAGGAGGTAACTATATGGCGTTGATTCGCTCACACGTTATGGTATGCGCGGGCACGGGATGCAGCTCGTCCAACTCCCCGCGGATTATCAAGAGCTTTGAGGAACATATAACAGAGAAAGGCCTGGAAGGCGAGATTAAGGTAGTGCAGACCGGCTGTTTCGGCCTCTGCGCGTTAGGCCCTATTGTTATCGTCTACCCCGAGGGCGTGTTCTATAGCCGCGTCACCCCGGAGGACGTTCCGGAGATCGTAGAGGAGCACCTGTTAAAGGGCCGCATAGTCCAGCGGCTTGTGTACGAAGAATCCCTGGACGAGGCCAACATCGTAAAATCCCTCAGCGAGGTGGATTTCTATAAGAAGCAGATGCGTCTCGCGCTGCGCAACTGCGGCGTTATCGACCCCGAATCCATCGACGAATACATAGCCAACGACGGCTATCTGGCCCTGCAAAAGGCGCTTACGGAGATGACCCCCGAGGAGGTTATCGCCGAGGTAAAGAAGTCCGGCCTAAGGGGACGCGGCGGCGCCGGTTTCCCCACCGGCCTTAAATGGGAATTCACCCAAAAGGCCCCTGGCGAACAGAAATACGTAGCCTGCAACGCCGACGAAGGCGACCCCGGCGCGTTTATGGACCGCTCGGTGCTGGAAGGCGACCCCCACGCGCTGATTGAGGCTATGGCCATCGCCGGATACGCGGTAGGCGCGAATTACGGCTATATCTACATCCGCGCCGAATACCCGCTGGCGGTTGAACGCCTCTATTCGGCCATCGACGCGGCAAAGGGCTACGGCCTGCTGGGCGAGAATATAATGGGCACGGATTTTTCGTTCGATCTGGAGATCCGTCTTGGAGCAGGCGCGTTCGTCTGCGGCGAGGAGACGGCCCTTATCAGCTCCGTCGAAGGGCACCGGGGCGAACCCCGGCCCCGCCCGCCGTTCCCGGCCTCAAAGGGCATATTCGGCAAGCCCACGCTGTTAAACAACGTCGAGACATACGCCAACATCCCGCAGATAATCGTTAAAGGCGCGGACTGGTTCAATAAGATCGGCACAGAAAAATCCAAAGGAACGAAGGTCTTCGCCGTCGGCGGCAAGATAAACAACACCGGCCTTGTGGAAGTGCCGATGGGCACGACATTGAGAGAGGTCGTTTACGAGATCGGCGGCGGCATCCCCGGCGGAAAGGCCTTCAAAGCAGCCCAGACCGGCGGACCCTCCGGCGGCTGTATCCCGGCGAAGCACCTGGACACGCCCATCGATTACGAGTCGCTGACGGCCCTGGGTTCCATGATGGGCTCCGGCGGGCTTATCGTTATGGACGAAGACAACTGCATGGTTGACATTGCCAAGTTCTTCCTGGAGTTCACGGTGGACGAGAGCTGTGGGAAATGCCCGCCCTGCCGCATAGGCACGAAGCGCATGTATGAAATGCTGGAAAAGATAACCGGCGGCAACGGCGAGGAAGGCGACATCGAGAAGCTGGAGGCCCTGGCCTCGTCGATACAGGCTTCGGCGCTCTGCGCCCTGGGCCAAAGTGCCCCGAACCCCGTGCTCTCCACGATAAGGTACTTCCGGGACGAGTACGAGGCCCATGTGCGGGATAAGCGCTGCCCGGCTGGGGTGTGCAAAGCGATGAGCTTCTACCGTATCGACCCCGCCGCCTGCAAGAGCTGCGGCCTGTGTAAAAAGGAATGCCCGGTGGACGCCATCAGCGGAGAGCGCGGCAAGCCTTATGCGATAGATAAAGAAAAGTGTATCAAATGCGGCGCGTGTATGGCCAAATGCCCGTTCAAGGCCATTTCGAATCATTAATACGAGGGGTGACATAATGATAAATCTAACAATAGACGGTAAAAAGGTCAGCGTCCCCGAGGGCTCGACAGTC
>JAISVU010000133.1 GCA_031271375.1 Clostridiales bacterium
GCAGCTGCTCGTCCGCGCTTATCGTGACGAGCCTCTCAACAGCCTTGTTCATAATAGGGCTTTTCTGTGCCAGCATATCCAACTCCTCCTCGCTTTTCGCGGATAAGAATTTCATCCACATATCCTTCATATCATTGCTTATCTCAAACGGAACCTTTGCCAATTCGATAAAATCCATCTGAAACGCGTCCGTTAATTCAAAAAAACCTTGCCCCGCTTATTACATTTCTATTGACCGCTACGGTTAATCGTGATACAATAACATTGACCGATTCGGTCAGCAAACATCAAAGTATGGGGATGATCAACTGGACAATTTCGACAAGGCCCCGCCGGAAAAGTGTCAGGCTGTGATAAACGCCGGGTTTTACTGTTTCGGCAGAGACGGCTACCGGAAGACCGCGATGAGCGAGGCCGCCCGGCAGGCCGGTGTCTCGAAGGCGGCGCTGTTCCATTATTTCGGCAGCAAGAAGAGCTATTTCATCTACATCTACACCTTCGCCTGCGAAGAGATATTAAGGGCCTTTCGGAACGAGGGAGTCATAATTGGCTCGGACGATTACTTTGAGAACGTCCGGGCTGGCGCGCGTATTAAGCACGCGGCGGCGCGGGATTACCCCGGGATGTACGACTTTCTTATGAACCTGGCGAGGGAAGCCGATGCGGAACTGATAGACGAACTAAAGGAGATAAACAAAGAAGGGATTATTGACGCCGTGGCCCGTCTTAACGCCAATGTTGACTGGAGCCGCTTCAAGTCCCCCGAAGACAGGATTATGGCCGAAAACCTGGCTTTTTGGGTCTCCTTTGGCTTAACGCACGCAGCGGATTCCAAAGGAAAGTCCTGGCAGCAGCTTTTCGACGAGCACAGCAGGTATTTAGAGTTGATAAAACGGGCCACATACAAGGAGGAATATCTGTGAGCGTAATTAATGTCGTCGGCCTCACCAGAGATTACGGCGGCGGCAAGGGGGTCTTTAACCTATCGTTTGGCGTAGGCGAGGGAACTGTTTTCGGGTTTCTCGGTCCTAACGGGGCGGGGAAGACCACTACAATCCGTCATTTGATGGGTTTTATACGGCCCCAAAGCGGTCAATGCGAAATATCGGGGATGGACTGCTGGCGGGAGCGGGACAGAATCCAGACATTTTTAGGCTATATTCCCGGGGAAATCAGCTTTTTTGACGATATGACCGGCTCGGATTACCTTACATTCTTGGCAAAGTACCGGGGTATGAAGTCTGAAGGGCGAAGGAAGGAACTGCTCGACCGGTTTGAGCTCTCGCCCGGCGGGCGTATAAAAAAGATGAGCAAGGGGATGAAGCAGAAGATCGGCATTGTGGCCGCGTTCATGCACGACCCGGAGATACTGATACTTGACGAGCCCACCAGCGGCCTTGACCCGCTGATGCAAAGCCGCTTCATTGAGCTGATCGCCGAAGAGAAGAAACGCTCAAAGACGATATTCATGTCCAGCCATATGTTCGGCGAGGTGGAGCGTACCTGCGGCCGTATCGGCATAATCCGGGGCGGCAGGCTCGCGGCGGAGGACAGCGCCGAAAACCTGCGGGAAAGGCATGTAAGGCGTTACACGGTGGGCCTTGACGACGAGGAAAAGGCGGCGGCCTTCGCGAAGGACTTCGAAGGCGCGCGGGAAGGAAAGCGCGTCACTGTAAGCGCGAGGCAGTCCCTTGAAGAGATTTTTATGGGCTTTTATGGGGAGGATGACGATGTTTAAGCTTAACCATATTTTTAATACGACGCTGTACAAGCGCGAAATGGGCGGCTCATGGAGGATGCTTTTGATATTCGCCGGAATTATCGCGATGTACGCCGGTGTGGTCATCAGCATGTACGAGCCGGGGATAGAGGGTATGCTCGCCCAGCTGGCCGAAGCGATACCGGAGCTTATGGCGGCAGTAGGCATGGGCGGCGCTCCGTCGGATCTTACCGGCTTCATTTCGTCTTATCTCTACGGTATGCTGCTGCTGGTGTTCCCAATGGTTTATACCATACTCAGGGCCAACGCGCTGGTGGCCCGGTATGTGGACAGGGGGAGTATGGCTGGGCTGCTCGCCGCGCCGGTAAAACGCCGCTCAATAGCCCTCACCCAAGCCGGCGCGCTGGCGACGGGGATAATTATTATGATCGCCTTCATAACGATATTGGAAGCCGCCGTATCGGAAGCCCTGTTCCCCGGAGAACTGGACATCGGGGGCATAATCGCGCTTAACTCGGGGCTGCTCTGCCTTCATCTGTTTATCGGCGGGATATGTTTCCTCTGCTCCTGTATATTCTCCGATGCGAAGCACAGCGCCGGTCTGGGCGCCGGCATCCCTGCTTTCATGTATATCCTCTTGATGATATCAAATATAGGCGGCGCAGCGGAGAACGTCAAATACGCGACGTTTTTTACGCTCTATAATACCGAGGCGATCCTGGCTGGCGATCCTTCAGGCGCCGCAGGGGCCGCTATCCTTCTCGCGGGGGCCGTGCCGCTCTTTGCTTCGGGTATAACAGTCTTTTCCCGGAAGGACTTGCATGTATAAGCATTCACAGCCATTTTTCAACCTTTATTACATTTATAATCTCGACTTTGACCGATGAAACCCGCACGAAAGACCCTCAAACCCAAGCGAGACAATGGATTGAGGGCCTTAAATAATGATAAAAAGGTGCAGCGGAATCAACTCTTTTTTGAGCCGCCAAAAGATAATTTAATCTCTTTTCTAGTGTAACCGCTAATTAAATCAATAGCTCGCGAAAAATTTAGCTGGCAACGGCCGCGGCAGCGCTTCTAGAGGAACCGGATGAATTGTCTGGCGAAAGTAGGCGCGCTTCTGCGTCGGCTTCCGAAGGAGCGTTTTCGCGAAGCGAAAATTCAGAGCGCTGTAAAAATGAGGGCGCGGCGAAGTGTTGTGTTCGCCGCGCCTTTTTGCCTGCACAGTAGTTTTATTGACCCTCGCTAAGTCGAGCTCTAAGCTCCGCGATCAGCGCGGCTTGCTCCGTAATAGTTGCGTCCTTTTCTGCGACTACACCTTGCCATTTTTCGTCCGCTTCACGATAACCCTCGCGCCTGGCGTGACCGAGCGCGGACGCTTCGTTGTGCCGGGTGCGTGAGCGCAGACGTTCAATTTCTTTGAACTCGTCTGTAGCCGACACATGGCGGTATGCTCCGATAGCTTCTTTCATCACCGACACCTCCAATGCCTCGATTTTCGCTAAATCTTCTTCCGTTTCAGCGTTAAATAACGCGAGCCATAGCTTCAATTCATCTTCTGCGTTTACGACCTCCGGCAGCTTCGGCAGCTCGAAAAAGTACAGCGCTTGTTTGTCTGTCAGCGGCGTATGGCGCGTGACTTCCAAAAGCTGATACTCCGAATAGTATTCCTCACACGGGAACATTGTAAACGCCACTATGCTGATAACTATAGTGCGCGGTAAATCCTTGTATTCCCCTCCCTCGCCGAGTGCGGACGAGTATTCACGCGCCCAATAATACAGGGAGCGCGCGGGATAGTCGCCTTCGTCTGCCACCTATATTTCAAGGTTTATTAAAAAGAATATCGTTCTTGAATGTATATTCGAGTTTAGTCACAGGTACACTACTCCATATTGAAACTATACCACAACCGCGCCTAAATCACAAGCGATAAAATTATGCGAAAGGAGCGTGAGAGAATGACAGAATATGGCTACGTCCGCGTGAGCAGCGCCGACTAGAACGAGGACAGGCAGATGCTCGCCATGAGCGCGTTAAACATATCCCCCGCAAACATTTTTATGGACAAATTGAGCGGCAAGGATTTTGAACGGCCTGCCTATCAAGCCCTTGTGAAAAAGATATGCCCCGGCGACCTAATCCACATCAAAAGTATAGACCGCTTGGGATGAAATTATGACGAAATTCAGAACCAATGGCGTACACTTCCTGGCAATGATCCCAGGTCAGGCCCGGGACCGGGGCAAGCCCGGGATGACGTCTCTCATCTAAAGTTGACGACATTGCGGATGGATCACAATCCGCCTCTACCGCGCCGTTCGCAAGCTCATATAATCACACTTCTCAGCTCTTTCTTGCCTAATCAAGCACTTCGTTGATAACCTCATTTGCTTTTTCTATGATAATTATTCAGCAGTTGATAAAAAGTTTATAATCGCCCTTTACAATGTCATCGAAAGGGGGATTCGACAATGAGCGAACCCAGTATTGTAATAGAAAACCTGAGCAAATCTTATGGAACAAAACAGGCCCTCTGCGGCTTGAACCTGAGAATCCAAACCGGGATGTTCGGCCTGCTGGGCAAGAACGGGGCGGGCAAAACGACGCTGATGAAGACGATTGCCACGCTCCTTAAAAAACAGACGGGCCGGATAACGGTATGCGGCGTCTCCGTTGAGCGGGCGGCGGAGATACGCGCCATTATTGGCTATCTGCCTCAGGACTTCAATATGTACGGCGGGATGACGGTACGGCAGGCGCTGGACTACCTGGGCGTACTGTCGGGGATGACGAAAAGGGAACGGCTATCCCGTATTCCGGTAATGCTTGAGCGCGTGAACTTAGAAAGCCAGGCGGGCAAGAAGGTTAAAGCGCTGTCCGGCGGGATGAGGCAGCGCCTCGGTATCGCCCAGGCCCTGCTTCACGACCCTCAGGTTTTGATCGTAGACGAACCTACCGCCGGGCTTGACCCGGAGGAACGGGTGCGTTTCCGCAATCTTTTATGCGAGGTCGCGCAGAATAAAACCGTGATTCTTTCAACCCATATCGTCGGCGATGTAGAGGCCACATGCCAGGAGATAGCCATTTTGGACGAGGGGCGGTTAAAATTCGGCGGCACGGTGTCAGAGCTGTGTAAGCTGGCGGAGGGCAGCGTCTACACAGCGGACTGTTCATTCGACGAACTGCCGATGATACGCTCCGCCTATACCGTGACGGGCACGGTTTCCAAAGGCGGGCGGCACACCGTGCGGTTCCTGTCGCCTAACGGTAAGCCCGCAACGGGCAGGGAAACCGCGCCGACGGCGGAAGACGCGTATATCTATTGCTTACAGGCGAGGGGAGGCGCGAATAATGGCGCTGTTTAAACTGGAGATGAGGCGGTTATTGTTCAGCCTTATCTTTTTGCTGACGGTCGCGGGTGTTGCGGCTTTTGCCTGGTCGCAGGGCGTTATCCCGTCCGCCGACCCGATAACTAAGCCGGAGCCGGGAGGCGCTTACGGAAGCAAGCCATCGGGGGATCCCGCGCTTATAATGCCCGAAGCCGCTGTGAGCCTCTACGGCCAGTACGCCGCGAACCGTTATATTACCTATCCGAACGGATTCTATAAAATGGTGAGGCTGAACGAAAGCAAGAAGGCGCAAATGTCCGCCGTTATAACCGAGCTTGCGGAGGACGGCGTAATAAGCGCGGGTGGGGCGGCTGACTTAGACGGTAAGGAGATAAAAATAACGGGCGGCGATATGACCGTAAACATGGACGGCAGCGTCAATATTATAATGCCGGAAGACAGCGTAATGTCCGTTGATGAGTTTACACTCAAAGAAGGCCTTGCCTGGGAGCGTTTTCTGGAACTGATGGAGCGGGCCGACGATATACTGGGCGGAGGGTCGGACTTTTCCGGGCAATGGCTGGAACACCGCTTCGGCCAGATTCCCGTCACTTATGAGGAAGCATTGGCGGACTATGAGCTGGCCGTTACCGGCGACAGGCTCACCGGAGCTCACGCAAGGCTCTTCAGCGACTATATGGGAATAATAATGTCGCTGCTCCCGGTGTTTCCCGCGGTTTTTTTCTGCCTTGCCGACCGCAGGCGCATTGCTCCGGTTTTACAAAGCAGGCGGGTATCGTCGGCGAAACTAATCCTTACGCGTTTCGCGGCATTATTATGCGGGGTAATGCTGCCGGTTTTGGTGATGTCAGCAATAATGACCGCTGTGTACGCGGCGGAGTACGGCGCCGCCAATATAGATATCTGGGCCTATTTTAAATACGGTCTGTTCTGGATTATGCCGACGGCTATAACAGGGCTGAGCATAGGCATGTTTTTCTCCACGCTCACATCGACGCCGATAGCAATAGGGGCGCAGCTCGCCTGGTGGTTCTTCGATATGATGGGCGGCTCGGGGATGTATGAGTTCCAGGGCGTTACCGCGCTAAAACTCATCCCGAGGCATAACGCGCTGGGAAAGACCGCCGTTTACCTGGGCTACCGCCAGGACTTAATCTGGAACCGTGTGTGGATAACGCTGATCGCGCTGGGGCTTGCCGCCGCGTCCGTCATCGTCTACAGCCTTAAAAGGAGAGGATTGCTGAATGTCTCTGTTTTCAAGATGTTCGGAAACGATAAAGAACGACCTGAGGTTTAGCCTATACCCGCATATTTTGGCAGCTCTTGGGCTTCTCGCGCTGACGCCGGTTATATTTGGGATTTCGGCCCTGGATGCCGCCGCCGCTGCGTATCCGCTGGAGCTGTGCCTGCCGTTCGCGGGTATAATCCTGCTGACGCCCGTGTTCTCTCCAGAGAGCGAACCCAGCGTGCTGGACGCCGTGCGCGCGCGTAAGGCAAGCTATACCCTCACTTGCGGCGTCCGCCTTATCGCAATGGAAATTATAACGGTTTTAGGCATATACGCGTTTGCGGCGCTGATGAGGGCAACGGAGTCGGAGGTGACGGCGGCGCATTGCTTTGGCTCCTGCGCCAACGCGGTTTTCCTGGGCGGGCTGGGGGCGTTGGCGGCGGCGCTCTCTGGCTCCGCGGTTATAGGATACATGGTTCCGGTCTTATACTATGTGATAGATTTGATGGGAGGGTTAGGGGAGTTTCCGCTGACGCTGTTCTCAATGATGAGGGCAGGGGGGACGGGCAATAAAGCGCTGCTGCTCGCGGCGGGGATATGCGTCATGCTAGGCGCGCTGGGAGTGAGACAGATAAAAAAGTAACTATCTGGGTTCTGGGTTCTTCTTTTTCTCGGCCCTAGCAGCGAAGCCCCCCGGTATCTCCATTATCGGGATGAACGCCGCCCGCTCCCAGGGCGTTTCGTTGGGGGAATGGAGGGTCAGCATTAAAGCGCCTTCAAACGTTTTAAAGATCATACCGTGGCCGCCGTCGGCGGCGAAAAGAGGCTTCTCGGCCTGTTCCCACGGGCCAATGACGCTGCCGGAAAGGGATTTCGCGTAACCGAGGCAGTAGCCCTTTTCGCCTACGCATGACCAGAGCATGAACAGCTCGCCATTCCCGGCCCGGTGCATGAAACAGCCGTCGGTGACTTTTCCGCGTATGTTATTGCTGGGAGAAAAGGCTTCCGCGCTCCAGGGCGCTTCCGAGGAACGGAACAGCCGCACAGGCTCGGATACCGTGCGTTTTAGATCGGGAGAGAGCCGCGAGGCGCAAACCGTGCCGTCCCCTATCTGCACCCATTCGTGACAGAATATGATCCAGGGCTGGCCGTCTTCTATGTAAAAGGTTCCGTCAAGGCACATCCAATCCGGCGGCGTCACGGCCCCCTCGCTCCAGGGAAGAAAAGGCCCCAGCGGAGATACGGCCCGGAGTATGGCTGTTCCGCGCATATAACCTTCCGCAAGAAAGGAAGCGAACATATAGAACGCGCCGTCCCGCTCATACACCTCGGGAGCCCAGAAATTTTTCGTTCCCCAGAACCCGGGCGGTGGCCGGAAGGCCGCGTTCGGCCCGTCCCAGCTGGCTAAGTCCGTCCCGGCGTAGCAGTTGAAGCCGGCGCCGCTGCCGTGCCAGATGTCCTTATCCGTCGATCCGTACATATAGTACATGCCATTATGGTTAAGGATGAAGGGGTCACGGATTTGTATGTCTGCAGTTTTAAGCATTATTAATACTCCTCGTATATGAATTGTGAGCAAAAAGCATATTAAGTGCAATCCCTAGCCCCTAGTGCGGTAGCGGCAATATCCCCTCAACCGCGACGTCCCATTCCCCATTCTTAGGGAAACCCGGCATTGCGGGGCTATCTCCGTACCCGCCCAGCATCATCGCCAGCGCGAACAAGAGCGAACCGTTCCCCGGCAGATACAGCGGCAGATCGTCCCGGCCCCTCTGGTAATTATTCCCGTTGGCTGCGTAATAGTTCTTGTCCATTTCGGCAAGGAGGATATCTACGGCGTCCTCTGGCCTCCCCAGCCTGGTCAATGTCATCGCGGTCAGCGCGAAGTCCCAGCCCCATGACGTGCTCCAATTCCAGCAGCTGAGGGCCTTGTCAACAGTCCGGTTCATTGCGGCCGTATCGATGCCGTCATACGGAATAAAGCCGTAGGAATAAAGCATGGACGGATGATCCTTATTATAGCGCGTAAATGTGTTGGGGCAGTTTTCGTGCGCGGCGTACAGGCCGTCAATAATCGGTGGAGCGGCCAGTGATTGCGCAACCCGCTCCCACTTATCGCAGCTCTTATTCAATGACCTTGCGGACTCCGCCGCCAGCTTCAAACCAAAATGGAAATAAGCCAGCTCGAAGGCCGGATTCCTCACATCCATCGGCTTATGCTCTTCCTGAGCGGGGATCAGCGGAGGCTCCAGGTTATATACTCCGCGGGCGTCTTCCTTTACGAAATCACAGATAAAGTCAGCCGTCTCGCGGATTATATCCCAATATTCCCCGATTATACCCGGCTTCCCGGCGGCGCAGAGTTTAAGCATGTACAGGATATGCGGCTGCTGCCACGCCAACAGCGTCGCGATTCGCGAGGGGCTGTCGATCCCCTCCGGCCCGGTCATCTTGGGCCAGCGCGCGCCTTTGAAGCCGTTCCGTGCCGCGTTCTCCTTAGCCTTGCTTAAAATGCCTTTATACCAGGGAAGGCTCCTTTCCAGCATAGCAGACCTGCCCCACAGCGGAAACCATCCGCTGTGCAGTATGTGCATCTCTAAGTGAAATTTGCCGTACCAGCTGTTGCAGGCCAGGCCTGTTTCCTGGGGGGGGAGGTTCCCCGCCGAATGTATTGCCGTGAGGTACATGGAATGTATCGTCCTGCGTTCAAGCTCGTAAGCGCGGGGGTCTTTGCAGGCGCTAAAATCGGCAAACCCGCCGTCCTCCCAGAATTCCTTCCAGTACGCGGACGAATTACGGTAAACCTCATCATATTCCATAGCCGGGATATTTTTCTCCGGCGAGAAGGACACAGTAAACGATATCCTGCTTGAACAGGGCAGCGTAAAACTGTGCTCGCCCGTCCTTTCTAAGTCCGAGGCGCTGACGCGCACATAATACACGCTGCCGTCCAAGCGCCTTTCTATCAGGTGATCGTCAATTTCCAGGGTTTGATGGGCCGCCGGACTGATCCAGTCCGACGCGTTCTTCTTGTGCGAAGCGTAGGGGAAGTCGATTCGGACGGACAATCCCCTTGCTTGCGTTTGAACGGCAAAGCCCAGAGCGTCCGTGTCGGCGGCGCAGACAGTGTACACGGTGACTTGGCGGCCGAATAATACAAAGCGGCTTGTGATAACGCCGTCGTCCAATGACAATTTTTGATCAATATTTTGAATTAAGCTCGGGTCTATCTCCGCGTTTTGGTAAAGCAGCGCAATCCGGGCGAGGTTGAGCCGGTGCGGGTTATGCCGCAGCCAGTCATAGGCCTCGCCCGTCCCGCCTAAGCGCTCCACCGCGTATTTATAAGTCTTACCGCCGTGTTCGTAAATCGTGGGCTCTACGTCACCCAGCGTATAAGACCCTGGCGACCTGTGCCAGCCCCAGGAAGACATGCAGCAAAGAGGCGCTTCGCTATATAGGTCATACAGCGTTTGAAAGCCTGTGATATCGGCTGCAAAGGCGAAGTTCCCGTTACCGACAGCCAGCGGAGACGCGGTATCGATTGAGGTTAGAACGGGATTGTGGCGGGAGACGGCCCGTAGGCGGTCAATTTTCGGCCCAGTATTTGAATTCATTATATACCTCGTCCAGCGTTAGATTTGCCAATCCGGTTAGATCATATTTCCCGGTTAAAGACTTTATGAACTCGCCCCCCAGGTAATATCCCACGTCAGACCGGCCTTCGAATGAACACCAGTCGCCGAAGAAGTCCTGGCAGCTCCT
>JAISVU010000142.1 GCA_031271375.1 Clostridiales bacterium
AATCCTCGGGGCGAAGCCGAGAACCGGGCAAAGATTATCCCGGCTCTCGGCTCTTATTTTAATCTCGTTACTAATTATTTCCTTGGTTCGCCGCTCTCAGCACGTCAATGTTGGAGGTAATGGCGTTCTCCACCGTGTCGTTGCCGGACCAGCAGGGGGCAAGGATTGTGGAAAGGGCGTCGTTAAACAGGTTCGTGTTGTTGACCCAGTACCATGACGTGGGCTGCGCGTAGTTGTAAGCGTAGTCAACGACCGCCGCCTTGTACTCGTCATAGGGCGGGTGGTTGGGGTTATCAACCCACTTGTGGGTCATTTCCTCGTCGGTGTAATAAATCTCGCTGACGGGCATCCAAACCCCGCTGGCGATCGTCTCCCAGGAGTTTTCTTCCTGCGCGTACCATTTAAGCCACTCCATCGCCTCATCTGGATGATCGGTGGTGGCGAAGGCCACGTTGACGCCGCCGGTGTTAAGCGTGACTTTCTCTTTCATGTAAGGCAGGACGCCCACGCCGTAGTCAAGGCCGGCGCTCTCGCGGGCCGGGCCGAGGAAGACGCCGACGCACCACTGGCCGTGGATTTCCATCGCGGCGTTGTCAAGCAGGTCTTGGTCTATGTTGGTTGTGATGTTGGTGCCGTACTGAGGGGCGACATGATGTACCAGGTGCAGATCGGCTATGCGCTGTAAGCCTTCCATCGCCTCGGGGCTGTCGATTGTGACGTTGCCGTCCTCGTCGTACCAGGCCCCGCCGTTCATTACCGACCAAACCTCAAGCTGCCAGAAGTCGGGGCAGAACATAACGCCGTACCGGGCTATGTTGTTGGGGTCAAAGCTGGGGTCATGGGCGTTGCGTCCTTCGGTATCCAATGTCATCGTTTTTGCGACGTCTACGAAGGTGTCCCAGTCCCATGCGTCCTCGGCGTTCGCGGGAGGCGGCTCAACCCCGGCTTCCGCAAACGTGGCGCGGTTGTAGTAAGTAACAAGGATTTCGTTGGAGACGGAATAACCCACCGGGCTGCCTTCATAGGTGAAAGCAAGGCTGTCAAGGGGCTTGACGTCGTCCGCGCCGTACATGTTGCTTGCGTCGAGCAGCATACCCTGCGACGCCCACATAAGCACGGCGTCCTCAGCCATGATAGCGGTGTCGGGCAAGTCGTCGCCTGCGGCGAAGGTGTTCAGCGCGCCCACATATTCGGCGCGGTCAATCTGGATAGCTTCAACGTTGATGCGATCCTGCTCGGCCTCGAATCTGTCGATGGTCTCGTTAAGGATCCTGAGCTCTTCGTCGTTGCCCCACATGGAATAGGTGATGGTAACGCGTCCGTCTTCACCCGCGCCGTCGCCGACGGGAGTGGTGCACGCGGCAAGGCCGGCTAACAGCGCGGCGCACAGCAGCAGCGAGATTGCTTTCTTCATTGATTTGCCTCCTTTTTCTGTGTTTCCGGGATTTTGGCCCGGAACCCATATTTTCACCGGTTTTCCGGTAAAATTGGCTGTTGCTTTATAAACTGCGTCCGCATCTCCCCGACGCCCCTGTTGGCCCAGAGGAAATAGGGGATCAGCTTTAGTTCGGCGTCTTCTATCTCCGGCACAGTATAAGAATACAGGCTTTCGGTTTTATCCGCATACCTGCTTACGGCGGTTTTAAGGGCGACGGTTTCCGGCGGCAGGCCGTCAGGCGCGGTTAATGCTTCAAAAACCAGTTTGCCGGGCAATATGTACGAGCCCAGGTTTTTACCGTTATCGGCTTCCTCGGCGCAGTACACCAGCGGCCCCCTTACGACGGCGGCCTTCCCCGCGTTGTTTTGTACCTTCAGGTTTGTATATACGGGCTTGGGATCAATGTCCATTAATATCTCAACTAAATCGCCTGTCCAATCGTCTGACAGCACGATATAACCATTCTCTGTAATAACATCTCTGGTTTGTGCATTCTTTCTCATTTTAATAACCGGAGCGTTGCTCGGATTCCGCAGGAACAATTTATACCGGCCTCCGGTCAGGGTTATGGATACCCTGTTCCCGTAAGGATACTCCGATCTTACTTTTATACGGCGTTCACCGTCGGCAGCTTCGCCGGAGCAAAAGAGATTTACCCATATCCCTTCATCGGACACGGCGTAGATATACTCCCCGAGCCCCATAATGGTGCGGGTTATATTCGTTGGGCAGCAGGAGCAGTCAAACCATTTTTGCCTTACGGCTTCCACATGGGATAAGCTGGGGTTGCGAGCGATCCGCTCCGGCTCGGCTTCCAGGGGGTTGACGTAGAAGAATTCCGTCCCGGAGAGGGATATTCCCGCGAGAACCGTGTTGTACAGGGCTCTCTCACATATATCAATGTACTCTGCGGCCCCGGTCAGCGCCGCCATCCTGCGGCTGAACATCATCAAACCCACCGACGCGCAGGTTTCACAGTACGCGGTGTCCCCGGGCAGGTCATAAGCCCCGGCGAAGCTCTCGCCCTCTCTGGTTGAGCCGATAGCCCCGGTAATATACATCTTGTGTTCGGTCACGTCCCGGTAAAGCGTCTCGCAGGCCTCGGCATAACCTGGCGTGCCTTCTATTGCAAGGTCTGCCATAGCGGAGTACATATACATTGCGCGGACAGCGTGGCCGACGGCTTCTTTCTGTTCAAGAGGGGGTGTGTGCGATTGGGAATAACCTCCAAAATGCGCCGGACTGCGCCAAAGCGCGCTGAACCCGGGCTTTTCCTGTTCCAAATCAAAATAGTAGGGTTTCGCTCCCCGCTCACGCAGAAAGTATTCGGCCAGCTTGAGCCAGCGCTCCTCCCCGGTGGTATGGGAGAGTTTTACCAGCGCCAGCTCGATCTCCTGATGGCCCGGGTATCCCCTGAGCTTACCATCCTCCACGCCGAATGTGTTGTCAACGCAGTCCGCGCAGCGTTCCGCTATGTCCAAGAATTGCCTTTTACCGGTGGCGCGGTAATAGGCGACGGCGGCTTCTATCATATGCCCAGCGCAGTAAAGCTCATGGCCTTGCTGGAGGTTTGTGAACCTGTGGCCCGGTTCCTTCAGCGTGTAATATGTATTGACATATCCGTCAGGCTGCTGGGCCGCGCCGATAAGCTCTATCGCGCCGTCGGCCAGTCTTTCCAGCTCCGAATCCGGTTCGTTCTCTAAGCTGAATGCCACAGCCTCCAGCCATTTATACAAATCGCTGTCCTGCCAGGCGTTGCCATAGAACGCGCCTTCCCGCCGCCCGGCGGCGATCTCGAAGTTCTTCACGCAGTTCGACCTTGAAGCGTCGGGAACCCTGTCGTTAAGGGCTTCCCATTGGTATGGGATGACCTTCTCGCGCACGAGTTTTATGTACCGGTTCCAAAAGGGGTCGTCTATTTTGACGTTTTTTAGGGGGAGCGGGGTTATTCGTGGCATGTTGTCACCTCTCAGGGTAGTGGTTAATCGATTAGATCACGGGCGAAGAAAATACATTTATGAATAAATACTAAGAAAATTTACCACTGACTACCAAATTATTATACCTCTGCTCTATAAAGCGTCCAACAAATTTTGGGCCAAGTCTAACATGGCACATGTCATCCTGAGCGTTCAAGAGAATTAACATTGATTTATCCCTTATACGCTATTGCGTCTATTTGAATTTGAAGGCCGCCCGCACCGCTGTTGTTCGCAAAGTCATTGGAAATGGTTTTCCTTGCCGGATACTTTCCGTTAAAGCGTTGCTGAAACACCCTTTCCATGATAGGGATATGCTGTCGGTCTTGAAGCAGGACATCCAACTTTACAACGGATTCCAGGGATAAGCCGGCCATTTCCAAACGGCGGCGCATGTCATCGAGTGCGCCGTTAACCTGCGCCTCAAAGGATTGCCCGGCATTTCCCTCACAGAAAGACAGAAAAACAAAATCGCCTGCTTCAACAATACCTGAGTACGCACATTCTTCAATGACCTCATGCCTTGAAATTTTAGACATAGCAAAACCTCCCATTGTTAAAATTAACAGCATAAGGTTAATCCGTAGGGCGCGGCCTCTGGACGCGCCGAAGCTATAAATCCCAGAGCGTCTAAACCGGTGTGAAATCGTGCTGATTTAAGCCGCGAATACGGAATCTTGCCAGATATAGTCCTCAGATTTTGATATTTATGCCCGCATCTTTCAGTATTCCGTTAGCGGTATGACGGTTCTCGATTTTTGAAACCACAGTAAACGGTCTATCCATTATAGGACTGTACCATATATTATGAGAACCTTTTCCGCGCCTTATAAAACGGCAGTTATAGTCAGTCAATATTCTTTGCACTTGCTGAGTGTAATCAGCCATTATAACGTTGCCATCGCGGTGTTAAAGCTGACTGTGCGTTCTACGTCCAATATCAGTTTAATTTCTCCCGTATAACCCAGCTCGACTTCCGCGATATCCTCAACGGCGACTTTTACCCTTTCAAGTAACGCGTCAAATGAGGTATGGTCGGTCGTCAACGCAAATTTGTCATTGGATGATTGCGCTACCCATACCTTATCTTCTTCGTACCACGTAACTTTAACGGTAAATTCCATTCAAAATCCTCCGGTATTGTTCTCTTGTAAAAATCACTCAAGCCGAGTGATAATAGTATTGTTAGCAGCGCGCGGTCTCTGGACGCGCCGGGACTTGCAATCACTTCCAACTTCGGCGCGTCTGAACCGGCGCAGAATCGCGCCTACTTAAGCCGCGCCCTACAAAACCCCTCTACCTCAGCGTGAACCCCGGGCTTTCAAAAATCTCTTTCCCCTTGCACAGGCAGAACGGATGCCCCGCCGGGTCGAACATAACCGTCCAATACTCGGAAAACTGCTCGTCCGCAACCCTGGCTCCGCATTTAACCGCGTACTCCACCGCCTTCCCCATATCCTCGACTATGAAATCTATATGCGCCATCTGCTGCTGGGCTTCGGGTTTATCCGGCCAGACGGGCGGCACATAATCGGGGTTGAGCTGGAAGGTTATGCCGGGATACTGGCCCTGCTCCGCTCTGTGCGGAGCGATTATTACATACTCGTCCCCTTGAATAGGCACGATATCCCATTTCATTAGCGCCGAGTAGAACCGCGCCAGAGCCAGCGGGTCTTTGGCGTCCAGCGTAAGCGCGTATAACTTGATTCTCGGTTCGTTATCCATAAATAAAAGCCTCCATTTCTATTATAAACGAAGCGGCCAAGGTTTTACAAAGCGCCTTTCGAAAAGTTTATAGTTGCAACTGTATTTCTCAGCACCATTTTGCACGGGATAACCGTTTTTTTTGGCGTCGTCGTCAAATCCCTGTTGCGGAGCATATCTATCACGGTCTGGGCCGCCGCGAGGCCTATCCCTTTTAAATCTATGTCAACCGTGGTAAGTTTAGGCCGAAGATACGCGGCTATCTCTCTATTATCGAACCCCACTACGGAGATATCCTTTGGCACGTTAAGCCCCGCATCCGATATCGCGTCCATCGTCCCGGCTGCCATCAGGTCGTTCATAGCGAAAATAGCGGTGGGAGGGTCTTTCATATCCACCAGCTCGGACCCTCGGGAATAGCCGGCGGCGTATTCCCAGTCCCCATTCAGGATAAGGCTTGCATCCGGCTCGTATCCCGCTTCTTTGAAAGCCCTAAGCACGCCCTTCATCCGCGCCCTTGCGGGGAAAGTGCGGGAAAGCCCCGTTATAACCGCGATACGCCGGTGCCCCTGATTAAACAGGTATTTTATCGCCTCGCATGATATATTCTCGTTGTCGTATGTTACGGAGCGGACAGCGGTTTCCGACGCCGTGGAATAGGCTATTACCAGCGGCTTGTCTATCGCATTTATGATCCCGGTTATATCCCGGTCAAACATGCCGACGTATATTACCGCGTCCACTCTGGCTCCGTACAACAGGAGGGATATCGCGGCGTTTATCCGGTCTTTGTGCTGGGTGATCTGGTCATATTTGTTGAACAGGCTCTCCAGCATCTGTAAATCGTTTAGGAGTATCCGGTACCCGTTCTCCCCGGCGCGCTCCGAGATGCCGTTAATGATAGCCGGGACGGAAAACCCCCTGATGTCCTCAACAAGCACGCCTATATTGTCTGTGCGTTTTACGCGCAGGCTCTTCGCAATGCTGTTGGTTTGGTACCCGTACTTGCTTACGACCTCCATCACGCGCTTTTTTTTGTCCGCCGTCACGTTCTTTGTGCCGTTAAGGACATAAGAAACCGTGGCGGTAGATACTCCTGCAAGCTCGGCTATCTTTCGTATGTTCATAATGATTAAGTGGCTCTCTTTATTAAATTTATCCTTGCTAATCGTTTAGCTGACACGGATATTATACAGTATGACATCATAACTGTCAATAATAATTTACTCAACAGGTAAAATATGTGCTCCGCAGTATATTATTGACCTAATTTATGAAATGTGATAGGATAATGCCGTAAATAGAAGAACGGGGGATCCGCATGAAAAAAGCCAAAATCTTCGCAAGCGGCGCAATGAAAATAGGGGAGGTATCCCCGGCATTGTTCGGCTCCTTCGTCGAGCATTTGGGTCGCTGCGTATACACAGGCATATTTGAGCCGGGGCACGAAACCGCCGACGCTGAGGGCTTCCGCGAGGATGTGCTGGAGCTGGTTAGAGGGCTGGGTATAAGCAATGTCCGTTATCCCGGGGGTAACTTCCTTTCAGGATATAACTGGCGCGACGGCATAGGCAGGAAGGAAAACCGCCCCGTAAGACTGGATCTGGCATGGGAGACTATCGAAACCAACCAATTCGGCACGGACGAGTTTGTCAGCTGGTGCCGCAAAGCCGGAGCTGAACCGATGATAGGCGTAAACATGGGGACGGGGAGCCCTAAGGACGCTGCGGAGCTGGTAGAATATTGCAATCACCCCGGCGGCACGTATTTAAGCGATATGCGGGCTGAAAACGGGTACCGCGAGCCGCACGGCATAAAGACCTGGTGCCTGGGGAACGAGATGGACGGCCCCTGGCAGATATGCTCCCTCACCGCGGAGGATTACGGTAAAAAGGCCCTAGCCGCGGCGCGGATGATGCGCATGGTTGACCCTTCAATTAAGCTCGTCGCCTGCGGCAGCAGCTCCGCCGAGATGGAAACCTTCCCGGACTGGGACAGGCATATACTTGAAACCCTCTACGATGAAGCGGATTATATATCCATACACCAATATTACTGGCCGCGCTGGGAAGAAGCCGACTACCTGGCGAGCTATCTGGAAATGGATAATTACATAAAAGACGTAAAAGCTACGATTGACTATGTTAAGGCAAAAAGGCGGAGCCGTAAGCGTATGGCAATCTCCTTCGACGAGTGGAACATCTGGTATCAGCGAAGGCAATGGGAATCCGGCTGGAAGGCCGCGCCGCGAAAGCTGGAGGATATCTACAGCTATACGGACGCCTTAGTCTTTTCGGGTTTGCTTAATACGCTGATTAATAACTGCGACATCGTGAAATTCGCCTGCCTGGCCCAGCTGGTCAACGTCATCGCCCCGATATTTACGGAACCGGGCGGTTCCGCCGTCAAGCAGACTATTTATTATCCCTTTGAGCTGGCCTCGCGGTACGGGCGCGGAA
>JAISVU010000153.1 GCA_031271375.1 Clostridiales bacterium
GCAGCTGCGGTACAGCTCCGCGGAAATAAAGGATAAGGACGATAAATCTGTCTCCCAAGATTTGCAGAAGATATTGACAATGGCAAGGCCTAAGTTCATCTACACCCATAACCTGGCGGACAAGCACGACACCCATGTCGCGGTGGCCCTAAGGGTTATCCAGGCAATAAGGGCGCTGCCGAAAGAAGACCGGCCCGAGGCCCTTTACGGCTGCGAGGTCTGGCGCGGGCTGGACTGGCTCTGCGACAGCGAGAAGCTCGTCTTCGATGTGTCCGGCAGGGATAATATTGCGGCGGCCCTTGCCGGAGTATACGATTCCCAGATAGCCGGGGGGAAGCGCTACGATCTGGCCGTGACCGGGCGGCGGCTTGCCAACGCCACGTTCCTCGCCTCCCATGCCGTGGATAAAACCGACAGCGCGATATACGCGGTAAATATGACGCCGCTTATACGCGATGATAAGTTAAGCCCGGCGGAGTTTATATTGTCTAAGGTGGATAATTTTTATATGGAGACGAAGGAGAGGGTTTTGAAGTATTCAGTATAATAACCGTAACATTGGGTTTTATATGGTGTTTAACCGTTCATCGCCTTTGGGATGAAGGGAACGCCGACTGTTTTTTCGGAGCGGTCGGCCCAGTCCAGAAGCCGGTTAGTGCAAGAGCGAACCTCGGCGGCGTCTTCTTTGATGTCATGGATGCCTTCTCGCATGGTGGAAATGTCGTCACCCATGTTAAAGTTTAATATTTTTAACTCGGCGACATCATCCTTCATAGAGGATACTTCCAGCGCAATCACAGAAACGTCAGCCTCCAGGGAAACAAGGTCGTTTTCGATCACGCCGAGGCGGCGGTTGGTTTCGGCTTGGCTTTTTTCAACAGTGCTCAGGCGGTTGTTGGTTTCGGTTTGGCTTTTTTCAACAGCGCTCAGGCGGTTGTTGGTTTCGGCTTGGCCTTGCCTCAGATCAGAGATATCAGTCTGTATCTGGGCTAACGCCTGCAGAATTTTATCCTCGCTGATCATGGCTATCGCTCCTTCTTCTTAACTTGGATTGATTGTATCACAAGGCACAGAAGAATGCAACTATAAAAAGAAGAGCTCAGATCAAGATGGGTTCTGTAAGCAAAGACATCAGCTTTTACAGTAACTATCTCGGTTCTGAGTTCTTCTTTTTCTCGGCTCCAGCTCACTCCGACCGCAGCGCCTCCACCGGGTCTTTCTTCGCGGCCATTCCGGACGGGATGAGGCCTGCGACAACCGTGAGCAGAACGCTGATGACTACAAGGCCGATGCCCCCGTAAACAGGCAGGACGGCGATGTTCGGGATGTCTGAAAGGGATTCGATTATCATGTTTATCGGGATGTTAAGGAGCAGCGTAATCAAAACGCCCAACCCTCCCGCGACGAAGCCCTCTATGACCGTTTCGGCGTTAAAGACCCTTGAGATATCTTTCTTTGAAGCGCCGATACTGCGCAGGATTCCGATCTCCTTTGTACGCTCAAGCACGGAGATATAGGTGATTATGGCAATCATTATCGACGACACAATCAGCGATATTGCGACGAAAGCTATAAGCACGTATGAAACGATGTTGATAATGTCCGTTATCGACGAGGTCATAACTCCCACGATATCCATGTACTTAATGGCGAATTCCGGGTATCCGGCTTCTTCCTGCGCCTTGTTATAGTCTTCAATAAGGGTTTCCAAGCGCTTCTTTGAATCAAAGTCCTTCGGGTATAGGCTTATGTTGGAAGGGACTTCGGGATCCACCAGCCCCAGTTCCGCCTTAACCTCGTCCAATGAACCGGCGCTGCCGACATTGCGTTCAATCTGCCCGGCGAAGAATTCCATCAGCTGATCTTCGGGCATCATCATCAGCATTAGGTTCGCGACGCCGCGCTGATCCTCCGGCAGTTCGTCCACGATGGCCCGGATATCGTCCATCGTCATATCCGCCGTATAATCTTCTTGGCCGAAGGCATAACCCGTGAAGATGTTAATATCGGGTTTTGCCAGCTGCTCTTTGACGATTTCAGCCTCCTGCACCGCGGATATTACATAGTCGGTAAGCTCCCTCGTATAGCCGATGACGCCGTTGATAGACGTTGCCACGGCCCCCTCCCTGGGCCAGAGTATACCTACGACGCGGATATCTACGCCGTTTTCGACGACGGCCTTCATAAACTCTTCGTTGGCGCGCATGTCCTCCCAGGGGCCGCCGCGCTTTTGATAATAATCAGTGCCGAGAACCAGCTTAAACCTGAGGTTCAACAGCTCGTCATATGTGAACTGCGCCTCGGAGCGCATGTCCGTGATTACTTCGCCGCTGATAACCCGCGACATAAGGTTGTCCAGCTCGGTTGCGTCCAGCAGTCCCAGACTGTACAACGCCATATCGCTCAACTTGTTGTCTTCGTCAATAACCATGACAACCTCGTCAAAGCTCTCGGGCCAGCGGCCCGCCACCACATTATACTGCGCGGCAAGGAGCTCCTTGTCGTCCAGCATCTGATCCCATATGTCGCCGGAGCCCATGCTGCCAAAGCCCATCGCGAGGCCGCTGGACTGAGCCTGGGCATTCATCGCGCCCATCTCGCCCATGCCGACGCGCTCCATCAAATCGCTGGGGTTCACGCGAAAGACGCCGTCCGACGTATCCGCCTTATAAATCTGCGGCTGCACATCGTAACCGAACTTGATTGTACTCGTCACATCATGGAACTCCGCGCCGTCGGGGCTTTCGATGTACTCCTTAAAGCGTTTAAGGTCGTTCCTCTGCACATTCGCGGTCATGGATTCCACCATGGTCGTCATTATATTCCGCGCGTATACTGTATCCGGCTCATGCGGGGCTTGATTGTCCTCGACAACAGTGTCCGTCATTAAGCTCATCATACCGCTCATGTCCATTGTCTGGCTCGTTATATCCAGCGGGTATGTAGACAGCGTATCCCGCTCAAGGTTGTCGATTTGCGTCTGCATTCCGTGGGAGAGGGACAGAATCAGGGCGATGCCAATAATGCCAATGCTCCCGGCGAAGGCCGTAAGAACCGTCCGGGTCTTCTTGGTAAGGAGGTTCCTCAAACTCAGCGACAGCGCGGTAGCGAAGGACATAGATATCTTCTTGCGCCTGCCCCGCTCTTTCTTCTCTTCCTCCTGGGGGTCATAGGGATTGGAGTCACCGACGACGCTGCCGTCCAGGAGCTTTATAACCCGCGTGGAATAACGCTCCGACAGTTCGGGGTTATGCGTGACCATGATAACAAGGCGATCCTTCGCTATTTCCTTTAACAGCTCCATAATCTGGATGCTGGTTTCAGAATCCAGCGCGCCGGTGGGTTCGTCGGCCAGCAGGATATCAGGGTTGTTCACAAGCGCCCTCGCGATGGCCACCCTCTGCATCTGGCCGCCGGATATCTGCGTCGGCTTTTTATACAGCTGGTCGCCGAGGCCCACCTGCTCCAGGACTTCCGTAACGCGCTTCTTGCGCTCGTTCATAGACTTCCCCGCCAGCGTAAGGGCCAATTCCACGTTGGAAAACACAGTCTGGTGGGGTATGAGGTTATAGTTTTGGAATACGAAGCCGATGGAGTTGTTCCGGTAGATGTCCCAGTCAACGTCTTTATAGGCTTTTGTCGTCACTCCGTTGATCACAAGATCCCCGCTGGTATATTTATCCAGACCGCCGACGATGTTAAGCAGCGTTGTCTTGCCGCAGCCCGACGGGCCAAGCACCGTAACGAAGTCGTTCTTCCTGAAGCTCAGGTCTATCCCCTTCAAGGCTTCCACCCGCGCCGCCCCGGTGACGTATGTCTTTGATATTGCCTTTAATTGCAGCATTTTAAGGCTCCTTTGAATTATAGTCACGCCAGTTTACATATACGTAAATCGTCAGATATATCCTGGAGATTATAGCAAATATTTCTATGGAAAACAATACAAATGACTTGACAAGGCTTTATGCGCGTGATACTTTATATTTGCAGTTATCACGCGCCGCCCGCACCTTGAAAACTCCAACGGACTTGTAACATATATTAAGGATTCCGGCCTCCAATATCAGGAGGTAAACAAATGTTCCGTTTTGAACTGGACAAAGGAAATTTTAAAGCTCAGTGTGAAGAATCCACTGACGAGACATTAGTGTTCGTCGATTTCGAATCGTTTTATTACGGATGCCTCAACCAGCACGGGCTCGAGCCCGATGTTGACGCATGGTTTGACGATGTTAAGAAAAGGGGCAGGATTTTGGATGTGGTTTTCTTCGCAGACTGGAGCGAACCCAAGATAAAATCCTACAAGCAGAAGATACGCTATATCTCCCAGTCTATCATAGACTGCGACAAAGAGGAAAACGTTACAGGGCGCGACGCCAAAGACGTTACGGATTTTATTATGCTGGATCATATATATCAAAGGCTTATCAGACAGGCGGGAGTACAGCAAATTGTCATTTTCACCGGTGACCGCCATTTCCTTTCCGTCGTGGCTTTCGCCCGCAAGTTCCAAGATAAGAAAATCGGCATCTATTCGCTGAGTACGTCATATTGCCGCGCTCTTGCGGAAGCGGCCGATTGGTATGTATCCCTGGTGCCTCCGGTCGATTTATCGGTTGAGAAAGAGGTAGTGGAGAACATTAACTGGAACAATCAGAACAAGCAGGATTTCTATGTTCTGTTTGGCCCGACGCGGAATTTTATCGCGACAAAAATGGGCAAGGACGCCTCGGCGGTTGGCGCGGTAATGACAAAATTACAACAGCACGGGGTTATTAAATCCAGTGAATTGGATTTTAACGGGAAGTCGACGTCACGGCTCACGATTGACGAAAGCGCATGGGAAATGTATCAGCAAACCGCAGCAAAATAATATTGCATGAAATAGTTTAATCGCGGGGCTTGAATCTTTAACCTTATGTCCGTGGATTTTTAGCCGCCCGAAAGGGTGGTTTTTTTATGGAAAAACCCCGCCGGTGAAGGCGGGGCATGATAGCGGATAACGCTTATACATTCTTCTTTTTCCACTCTTCAAATCCTTGCAGAACCATTTTCACATCGTCCGATTCCATCTGAGCCTTCGTCCACGCAAGCAGTTCTTCAAAATCGTTAGGTGTGGCGCTGTTGTGCTGCGATTTAAGGATTTGAAAGAGATATCCTCTATCATTGCGCCGGGTTTCCAATTCGCTGCCCATGAGACCGCCTCCTTTTAAAAGGATTATAGCACGAACCGGCTTTGAACGCAATTTTATCCCTTAGTTTTTAATAATTTTTCCTCAATAAGAGCAACGCGTTCGTCGCGCCCGTAATACTCATTGTCCTTCCTCAGCATTTCCAACGAAGACAGATAAACGTCCCTGCCTTTGCAAGACGCTTTACCGAGCGCGCTCATGTCGTAACGGTCTTGCTTTTGCGTCCATATGCTTATCGCGGCTTCCATAAATATCTGCCCGCCGCCGCACATTCCGTATTCGTCGCAGGGCTGGATAGGCGCTATCGCGTATCTTGCGAAATGAGCTCTGACTTTCTCAAAATCCGGGGCGTTCGCGATTATTATGTTCACATCCTTAGGCGTTACGTTAATGCCCCATAACGCTAAAGCGACGCTGCCGTGAATGTACCAGTCAACGCCGAGCTTGTCTATCTCGCCGATGAACAAGTCCAGGGCATTTTCCCACGGAGCCGGTATTTCTCCCGTTAGCTGTTTTATTGACAGTTCCCCGAAATTGACGTAGTTTTGGGCGCAATAGCGAAAGTCCGCAACGTTGTCATAGGTCTTGATGAAACTGCCGCCCAGCTGCCACCACAATCCGGCTTTGAAATAATCCCAGTATTTCTCATCAACATCCTCGGCGTACAGCCCGTAATAGTTCCAATCCTGCATTTGCTTGACATAGAGCTTCATTTGATTTCCTCTGTTCTTTTTGTTGGGCCCTACTGTACCCATATAGCCTAGTAATTCGGTTTTTTCCACGCGAGGGAGTGGTTTTTGCGTTCTTCGGTACACGGCGGGCGGAACGCCGTATACCTTTTTGAAGGCTCGCGAGAATGCCTCCTGCGATGAATAATCATATCGGACGGCTATGTCAATAATGCGTTCCGTCGTCGTGTAGAGTTTGTCCGCAGCTTGGCATAGCTTTCTGCCGGTTATATATTCCCTAAGCGATATACCCTCGGCTTCATGGAACTTTTTGGACACGTAGAAAACCGAATACCCCAGGCGTCCGGCTAGCTCGGACAGCGGCGGTATATTTTCGATGTCCTCGTCAATCCAGCATTTTAGCAGCCGAATCATATCACGCAAGAAAAACACAAAACCACCTCGATAATAGAATAATATACTATTTCTATCGGCTTTTTTTGATATTTGTTGTTGTTTAACAGAGCGAATATCCGAGGGGGTGGTTTTTTTATTTCATCTGTGGTATCATATCTATTAGGAGGCGGTCTTTACATGGCAGACGCAGATTATAGAGCTATCTACAGGGAATGGCTGGAAAACGCGTATTTCGACGAGCAAACGCGCCTGGAGCTGCGCGGCTTGCCCGAAAACGAAATCGAGGAGCGTTTTTATAAAAACCTGGACTTCGGGACGGGCGGTCTTAGGGGTATTATCGGGGCCGGAACCAACCGGATGAACATATATACCGTGCGCAAGGCCACTCAAGGTCTTGCGAATTACATTCTTAAAAACGCCCCGCCGGAAAAGGGCGCGGCGATAGCCTATGACTCGCGCCGGTTTTCAAAGGAGTTCGCCGAAGCCGCCGCGCTGGTTCTCTGCGCGAACGGCGTTAAGGTATACCTGTTTGAAGGCCTGCGCCCCACCCCGGAGCTGAGTTTCGCCGTAAGGCGTCTCAGGTGCGCGGCGGGCATTGTCGTTACGGCCAGCCATAACCCACCGGAATACAACGGTTACAAGGTCTACTGGGACGACGGGGGCCAGGTTCAATCCCCGAGGGATTTGGAGATCATCGCCGAGGTGGACGCGATAGGCGATTATTCCATTATCAAACTTATTGACAGGGAACAGGCGATTGAAACAGGGCTGCTCAAGATGATAGGCAAGGAGATTGACGACGCCTTTATGGAATGCGTCCTCGCCCAAAGCCGTAATCCCGGCTTGATTAAGGAAATGAATGATAAATTCAGTATAGTTTATACGCCGTTTAACGGCGCGGGAAGCGTGCCGGTTCAACACGCGTTAAAGCAGGCGGGTTTTACGCGCGTTCATACAGTGCCGGAGCAGGAACGGCCGGACCCGGACTTTACTACCATCGGCTATCCCAACCCGGAATCCCCGGACGCCTGGCGCCTTGCCGTGAAGCTGCTGAAAGAGACCGGCGCGGATATCGCGATAGCAACCGACCCCGACAGCGACCGCGTAGGCGCGGTTCAATTAAAGAACGGCGAGCCTGTCTATTATTCCGGCAACACGCTGGGGGTGTTACTGACCGAATATGTGCTTTCCAGCATGAAGGCCGCCGGAACCCTTCCGTCAAACCCCGCCGTAGTTACCACTGTGGTGTCCACAAACATGACCGCTGCTGTCTGCAAGGCCTACGGAGCGGACTGCTTTGAGGTTCTTACCGGGTTTAAATACATAGGCGGGCTTATGAGCAAGCTGGAAAACAGCGGATCGCATACGGTGATAATGGGCTTTGAGGAGAGCATTGGCTACCTCATCGGCTCCCACGCCAGGGACAAGGATGCGGTGACGGCGTCGCTGCTCATATGTGAGATGGCGGCCTCCTATAAATCCCGAGGGATGGATTTGGAGGACGCGATGGACGAGCTGTTCGCAAAGTACGGATGTTTTAAAGAGGCGTCCAAGTCCTTCGCCTATCCGGGTCTGGAGGGTATAGCTAGAATGAAGGAAATAATGGCGGGCCTGCGCGCTAATCCGCCGCAGGCTATAAACGGAGTAAACATTATAGAGCGCCGGGATTATAAAACGGGCGTCGTCGATAAAATGGGCGTTAAAACGTCTACCGGCCTTCCAGAGTCCGACGTGCTGTATTATGTGCTGGAGGACGAGAGCTGGTTCTGTGTCCGGCCTTCGGGAACCGAGCCTAAGATAAAGATGTACTGCGGCGTAAGAAAGGCTGGCGAACCCGACGCGGACAGCGCGATAAAAGCCCTGGCGGCCGGCGTGAACGGACTGCTGGCATGAGCGGCGTCCTGGGGATTTATTCGACTACGGGCCGCAATGTCGTAAACGACCTGTACTACGGCATGATAGCCCTGCAGCACAGGGGCCAGGAAAGCTGCGGCATCGCGGCGACCAGGAACCGCAATATCTCATACATTAAAGACCTCGGCCTTGTGAGCGAGGTATTCACGGATGAGAAGCTGGCGGAGCTGGACGGGGACATGGGCATCGCCCAGGTGAGGTACGCGCCTCGCGGCGAAGGTTTTAGGGAAAACGCCCAGCCGCTGGTTATCCGCTATATTAAAGGGGCGCTGGGTATCGCCCATAACGGGAGCATTATTAACGCGGCGGAGCTGCGCAGCGACTTTGAACGCACCGGCGCGATCTTTCAAACCACTTCCGACACAGAGGTGATGGCATATGCGATAGCGAGAGAGCGTATCAATACCGACTCGGTGGAGGAGGCCATATCCAGGGCCATGGAGCGGCTCGTCGGCGCGTATTCCGTCGTCCTTACGAGCCCGCGCAAGTTAATCGCCGTGAAGGACCCCTGGGGGTTCAGGCCGCTGTGTATTGGCCGCAGGAACGGCGATATCATCTTCGCTTCCGAAACCGCCGCGCTGGAATGCCTGGGCGCGACTTTCGAAAGGGAGCTGGAAAACGGCGAGATCGTTGTCGTCGAGGACGGGGAAGTACGCAGCTACAGTCATGGAAAACCCCAATACCCCAAGAGGCTCTGCGTCTTTGAGTATATCTATTTCGCCAGGCCGGACAGCGTCGTCGAGGGGCAGCTTGTCGCCCGTTCCAGGCGTCTCGCCGGGGAGATACTGGCTAAGGAACACCCCGCCGACTGCGACATCGTTATCGGCGTGCCGGATTCCGGGCTGCAGGCGGCAGCCGGATACGCCAGGGCGCTTAACCTGCCTTGCGAGGAAGGGATTATTAAGAACCGTTACATCCCGCGCACGTTTATCAAACCCGAACCCGAATCGCGTACAAGGGCCGTGAGGCTCAAGCTGAACCCAATGAGGGATATAATTGAGGGCAAGCGGGTCTTGCTGGTTGACGATTCCCTCGTGCGCGGCACGACGATGAAGATAATAGTGAAGAGCCTGAGAGACGCCGGAGCGCGGGAGGTTCATGTGCGTATCTCGTCGCCCCCCTTCCGTTTTCCGTGTTATTACGGAACGGATGTGCCGGAGGTGGGGCAGCTGGTGGCCGTCGGCAACACCGAGGAACAGACGGCGCGGATGCTGGACGCGGACTCGCTGAGGTATTTGCCTGTGGACAGGGTGCGCGACCTTGCCCGCGACGCGGACTGCGGGCTGTGTACGGCTTGCTTTACCGGCGATTACCCTATTGAGAAATAAAGGATTGATACATGTGGTAATTGATTTGTCTCATACCATAAGTTCCAAAACCCCGGTATATCCCGGCGACGCGGAAACCGTCATTACGAGGGTAAAGACATATGAGAGTGACGGTTATACAATCAGCACCTTGTTCGGTTCCCCGCATACGGGCACGCATATGGATATGCCGTCGCATATGACAGGCGATAAGTCAATGGTTCCAGATTTCCCGGCGGGATTATTCGTCGTAAAAGGGGTATTGCTGGACGTTAAGGATTCTGATATAATTGACTTCAATCCGTTGTGGGGCGACGCGATACACGAAGGCTGCGCCGTACTGTTATACACCGGCTGGTCTGATTATTACGGGCAGGTCCGTTACTTTTCCGCCCATCCGGTTGTATGCGAGCGCTTCGCGGATTTATTGGCAAAGAAGAAAATCCGTATATTAGGGATTGACGCCCCGTCCCCGGATCGTGCTCCGCATGGGGTACATAAGAAGCTGATGAGCAGCGGCGTGTTTATACTGGAAAACCTTACGAACCTCGATCGGCTCTTGGGCGCCAGGGATTTTACATTAATAGCGCCGCCGGTAAAGCTGGATGCCGAAGGGGCGCCGGTGCGGGCGGTGGCGCTCATAGAGCCGAGGGCGCAGAGCCGAGATAGGAAGCTGTAAGGTGATATATGGGAGACGGAAATAATGAAGGCCGAATATACCGCTGAGGATTTTAGCAGAGGCATTAAAAACCCTTATTTCGATAAGTTGAATAAGAAAACCGAGGTGACGGTAAGGCGTGACATCTATAAAATCTTTGCCGATATCGGGAAAAAGAACGGCGTATCCGCGGAAATAATAATGAACCGCTGCTTAACGGATTATGCTAAAATGCTTATTAAAGACGAGTAGACTATGGACATCTCCAAATACGAAATCGTTATATACTGGAGCAAAAGCGATAATTGCTTTTTGGCGGAGGCGCCGGAGCTTCCGGGATGTATCGCGGACGGCAAGACATTGAACGAAGCCGCTGAAAATGTCGAAATAATAATCAAAGAATGGATAGAATGCGCTATCCTTGATGGAGATGAAATCCCCGTACCAAAAGAACGCTTTATCTCCGCAGTATAAGCTGTTTACGCCTTTTCATAAGTAACTATCTAGGTTCTAGGTTCTCGGTTCTAGTCTCTAGGAGGCCGTCGCCTGATGAGAGTTAAGCTAAAAGAAAAATTATGGGAATCCCTTGTGAGCGTCCTGCCGATAACCGTGATACTGCTGGTGATCAGCGTTTTGCTGGTGCCTATGGACGTGGGGACGGTGTTTCTATTCCTGGTCGGCGCGCTGTTGCTGATTGTGGGGATGGGCTTTTTTCAGCTGGGGGTTGACATGTCGATGCAGCCCCTGGGCGAAGGCTTCGGCGCGGAGCTGTCGATGTCAAAAAAGATCGGCGTCGTCGCGGTTATAAGCATGGCAATGGGCATTATCGTCAC
>JAISVU010000198.1 GCA_031271375.1 Clostridiales bacterium
AACTTATACGCCAAAGCCGCCTCCCCCGGCGCGTTCTTGATTGTCAACAAGCATACCGGCAAGGCGATCAGCCGCATTCAAGCATACCGGATCATCCGTGGGGCCTCGGAAGCGCTGCGTTACCAGAACCGCGTCTCATGCCACTCCCTCCGTAAGACCTTCGGCTATCACGCCTGGAAAGGCGGCGTTTCCCCGGCGGTCATTATGGAGATATATAACCATAGTTCCCTTGCCGTAACCCGCCGCTATCTGGGCGTCACCCAAGACGACAAAAACTGCGCCTACCTTCAGCTGAAATTCGGGCGTTAATCAACCGGCTAATTAACCTTGACAACTTAGGTGAATTAAAACCTTAGGCCGTTTAATGTTTGCCAACATATGGATGACTATACATTTTTTCATTTTTTATATCAGTGATATTATTACATATACATGCCAAAAACTTCCTTAAATTATTATGGAGTGTCATGCTTGAATACACGCTTTCTATTTGCCTAAAGGCACAGCCTATATCAAGAAGTTACAGAAAAGCATGTAATTAAGGGTTTGCGAAGGAATGCGCTTCGCAAGCCCCTATTCTCATTTTCTTTTTTCTTGTCCATTGTCAAGGAGGAGCGTATTTTTTCGCCTGGTTTACGTGCAAATGTCGTTTTGCCGTGAGCGAAAAAATCTTCCTCCCTTCCTTTGACAATGCCGATTCCCAAGCCATTATCGTTGTCACTCTTAACTCTATAGGCAGGTTGAGGATGTTTCATCCCCGCCTTATAAAAAACGACCTCCGGCTATTTCGCGGAGGCTGCCTTTTTTATGTTCGGGGCGCGTGATTTTTGTGATTCTTTACAGGTTTTCTAACGCTTTACGGTTTGCCTATGGTTTGCCTATCAGACGGTTTTTGACGGTTCTAGGCAATCTTGGACGGTTTTTTGAGCGGTAAGCGGAAACAGGCAAGCAATGAAAAAAGTGCGGTACAATCGCATTTTCCCGATTATACCGCGCTTTCAAGATATCGGATAGACTGGATTTGAACCAGCGACCTCTTGGTCCCGAACCAAGCGCTCTACCAAGCTGAGCCACTACCCGTGGGGCGCTTCGCGCAGGTAATAGGTAAGAGGTTTAAGGTAATAGGTGAAAGCCTTTAAAGTAACTTTAACCTATTGCCTATTACTTATTACCTCCGCGAAGCGGTATAACCTGCGGCCTGCGGCCGCGCCAGGGGTAGCAGGATTCGAACCCGCAAAAACGGTTTTGGAGACCGGTGTGATGCCATTTCACTATACCCCTATGAAATTTAATACTAAAGACCGTCCCACTTGCAGCGGAGATTGTGTTATAGTATAATCTATAACACTGTTATTGTCAACAAGTATTTTGGTTTTTGCCGGGGGTTGGGATATGGCCGCGTTGTCGCCGATGATGGAGCAGTATATGAAGATTAAAAGCGAATACCCTTATTGCCTGATTTTCTTCAGGCTGGGGGATTTTTATGAGATGTTCTTCGACGACGCGATCATCGCCTCAAGGGAGCTGGAGCTGGTGCTCACCGGCAGGGACTGCGGGCAGGAAGAACGCGCCCCGATGTGCGGAGTGCCACATCACGCCGCCGAGGGTTATGTGGCGAAGCTGATTGAAAAGGGCTACAAAGTGGCCATCTGCGAGCAAACCGAAGACCCAAAGACCGCGAAAACGATCGTTAAGCGCGACGTGGTAAGGGTCGTAACGCCCGGAACCATCTTTGATAAAAACGCTTTGGAATCAGGCAGAAACAATTACATAACCGCGGTATGCGATGTAAACAATCGCTTGGGCATTGCCGCCGCCGACATCACCACCGGTGAGTTATACGCTTTTTCCGTTACCGACAAGAAAGAACGCCTCGCCGACGAGCTTGCGCGCTTCGCGCCTGCCGAGATTCTTGTACCCGAGGGCTTCCGTTATTCTGCGACCTTGAAAGAGATATTCAAAACAGAGCCTACTGTAAGGGAACGCAGGGACTTCAACCCTTCCGCCGCGGCCCGGCTCCTGTGCGGGCATTTTGGCGTCGCGAGCCTTGACGGCTTCGGGTTTAAAGATGAAGCCGAGGCGGCCGCCGCCGCCGGGGGATTGTTTAATTACCTCAAGGAGACGCAGAAAAACTCGCTTTCGCATTTGTCCCAGCTCAAGCTCTATGACAGCGGAAGGCATATGTCGATAGACGCGGCCTCCCGCCGGAATCTGGAGATTTGCGAAACAATGCGCGACCGGAAGAAACAGGGCTCTTTATTATGGGTTTTGGATAAAACCGTCAGCGCCGCCGGAGCCCGGACGCTGCGCAGATGGCTGGCCGAACCGCTGGCAGGCAAGGACGGTATTGAAACAAGGCTGGATTCCGTCGCCGAGTTTAAGGACAACCCGTTCCTGCGGGATGAGCTGCGGGAGATTCTTGGCGGCGTCGGCGATGTGGAGCGTCTGCTGGGACGGGTGATCTACGGCTCCGCCGGGGGGCACGACATGCTTGCCTTGAAACGTGCCGCCGCCGCGCTGCCCAGGGTAAAATCGCTCCTTTCCCCCTGCGAGGCCGCGATGACGCGGTATTTCCGGGACGAGATGGACGAGCTGTCCGACATATATGATTTATTAGACCGCGCCGTCAGCGACGACGCGCCTGCAAGCCCCAAAGATACCGGCCTTATCCGCCCCGGTTATAATAAAGAGCTGGACGGTTACCGGGAAGCGAGGGACAACTCGGCTTCGCGGATACTGGAGCTGGAAGCCTCCGAACGGGCCGAGACGGGGATAAAGAACCTGAAGATCAAGTATAACAAGGTCTTCGGCTATTATATAGAGGTCACGAATTCCTACCAAAAACTTGTGCCGGAGCGTTATATCCGCACCCAAACCCTGGCGGGCAGCGAACGTTACGCCACGGCGCGGCTCAAGGAGCTGGAAGGCTCTATCCTCGGCGCGGGAGAAAAGATCGCGGAGCTTGAGGCGGCGCTCTTCGGCGCGGTAACGGGGAAGATAGCGGCTCAAGTCGCGCGGATTCAGAGCCAGGCCGGATTCCTTTCGGCGCTGGACGCGCTGCAGTCCCTTGCCCAGGCCGCAGCGGACAACAACTATTGCAGGCCGGGTATTAACACCGGCGGCGTTATCGCTATAAAGGACGGGCGTCATCCCGTCGTGGAACGGAGCCTCGGCAACCCCTTCATCCCCAACGATACGCTGATGAACATGGATACCGACCGCCTCCTGACGCTGACAGGGCCTAACATGGCGGGGAAGTCCACCTATATGAGGCAGGTGGCCTTAATCGTCTTGATGGCGCATGTGGGAAGCTTCGTCCCCGCCGCGTCCGCCGACATCGCGGTGACGGACAAGATTTTCACCCGCGTGGGCGCTTCGGACGACCTTGCGACAGGCCAGAGCACCTTTATGGTGGAGATGGCGGAGGTGTCCAACATCCTGACCAACGCGACGGCCCGTTCCCTTATTATTCTGGACGAAATCGGCCGTGGAACCAGCACCTACGACGGCATGGCCATTGCCTGGTCCGTACTGGAGTATATCGCGAGCCCCAAAGCCGTAGGCGCGAAAACCCTCTTCGCCACCCATTATCACGAGATGACGGAGCTGGAGGGCAAGATTCCCGGCGTCGTCAATTATTGCGTGCAAGTAAAGGAATCGGGGGAGGATATCGTCTTCCTGCATAAGATAGTGAAGGGCGGGGCGGACAGAAGCTACGGCATACACGTGGCGCGCCTCGCGGGGCTGCCCAAGCCCGTTATCCGCAGGGCGATGGAGATTATCGTAAGCCTGTCGTCCAAGACCGCCAAAACCGAGGCCGAGGACGAGCAGCCCGATCATCCCGAGGTCGTGTATTACGGAACAAACCGGCGCAAAGGGCCTTCGGGCAACCGTATAACCGTACAGCAGCCCGACGACGGGCAGCTGTCGCTGAGGGACGTGTTCAGGAATCTGTAAAGGTTTTTCAACAATAAGCAAAAGATTGCCTCTGCATATTGAAAGATATATTAATGTCAGGTATAATAGGGCCATAGCATAAAATTATCGGCATGGCAAGTGGTGGTTAATAATGAACGGCACCAATATTATCGTGCTTTCGTCGTCGCTTAATACTAAGCTGGCTTTGGCGGATAAGTTCAAGAACGACCCGGTGCTTAAACCGGATATAACGGTCGCGAATCTCGCTGCGGCCCAGCTTCGCTTTGTCAAAAACGCGGCGAATATCCTCGTGCTGGATACAGACAGCAATGAAGTTGAGTACAGATATATAAAAATGCTGACGGAGAAGCACTGGCTATATGTGATAACCTTTGGAAAAACGCCTAGATACAATCTTGATCCTTCGATACAGTTCGTCCCGAAACCCGCAAGCGAAACAAGCGCCAACCTGGAGGCCTTTTCGCGCACGCTCGCCAAGAGGATAAAAGACCGTGCTGAAAAGGCCCCGAACATGACCGTCCGCGACCTCGGCTCTTACGTTGACCCAAAACAGAAGCTGATCGCCATTGCGTCCTCCACCGGCGGAACGGAGGCCCTACCCGTAGTTCTCGGCGGGCTCCCCGCCGACACGCCCCCGGTGATTATCGTCCAGCACATGCCCTCGGTCTTTACCCGTCAGCTGGCCCTGCGCATAGACAAGATGAGCGTTATCACGGTAAAGGAAGCCGAGAACGGCGAGTTTATCAAGCGCGGCACGGCCTATATCGCTCCGGGGGATCTGCATATGCGCATAGCGTTAAAGCAGCAAAAGCTGATTCTTGAATGTTTTTACGGGGAAAAGATGCACGGGGTGCGGCCCGCCGCAGACATTCTATTCGATTCCGTCGCGTCTATATCGGGCGCGAACGCCGTAGGGGTTATCCTGACCGGGATGGGCTCCGACGGCGCGAGGGGCCTTATGGAAATGCGCCGAAAAGGCGCGAAGATAGTGGGGCAGGACAAAGAATCCAGCGTCGTATACGGTATGCCGCGAGCGGCCTTCGAGCTGGGCGCCGTGGATGTGCAAGCCCCGCTGGACGCAATCGCGGGGAAGATTATGAAGTTCTGCGGGATGGAGTAGCGTTTTAATCTTCTATCGTCTTTTTTGTGCCGTCAATTATAAAAGATAGGAACAGCCGGCATAAACCCCAGCAGCTTTTTGTCCATCTCGGCAAGCGCCGCTGTCTTTGCGGCGTAGTCGGTCATTAAGTCTCCCAGGGTGCAGCGGTATTGAAGGCGGTCAAACTCCGCGTTATAGAAAGCGTCCGGCTTATCGGGATAACCGGACGACCAGCAGGCCAGCGAAGCCCAAATATCCATCGGGTTATAACCCACCGAACCGAAACCCATCTGATACTCCCCCGTCTTATAGGCAAGATAGGCCTCGTCCGTCTGCTTCAGCTCCAGGTAAAGGTGAAACCTGCCGGAGCCGAACAGGGACATCCATTGATCCCGTAAGGCTATCGCCATTATTCCCCAGAACTCCTCTTCGCTGAAGCAGGTTATCGTAAGGTCTATCCTCTGCCCGCCGTTTAAGGCATACGCCTGTTCAAAGAATTCCAGGGCCAGGGCGGGGTCATACCCGCCGCCCAGCGACACGGGCAAGTCCCCGTACCGGGGCATCGCCTCTTTCAGCGGGTCTCCGACCCGCGCGTCCCGGGGGATGAAGGAAGCGGAGGGCGATAAGTTCAGGTTAAGGGGCGGCTTTAGATTGCCCATGACCTCCTTAACGGATTCTACCGCCGAGGCCCGGTCTATGCCGTAATAAAGGGCCTGCCTGAGACTATCGCCGATATACGCGGGGTTCAAATAAACAAACCACGGAACGCTCACGTCCCCGGGCGGCTCCGCGTCCTCCGCAAAGCGCAGCTCAATCACCTCGTCGGCATATTTATAGGCGTTGGGATAATAATAATTCTTCTCCAGCGTCATCCCCTCCCCCGGGAGATACCGCAAAACCTTATAAGGGCCGCTGACCGGGGCGTATTCCGGATCATAGTCCCCAGCCTCAAGGATATCGGGATGGGGCAGCATTATATTAAGCGCCATTAAGCCTACAGGGGAAGCGGCCGGTTCTTCCAGCGTGAAGCGCAGGGTCAGTCTGTTTGGCGCGTCAATGCCCACATCCTCCCAGGATACGCCCGGCTCGCCCGTCGCGTATGCCCTTGCCCCCGTGATTTTAACGGCAGTCCAGAACCGGCTTGCGGAAGGATATGCCTTTGCGGGGTTCAGCCACGCCTTCAGCGCCTCCACGAACGAGAACGCGTCTATATCCGTGCCGTCGCTGAATTTAAGCCCGCCGCGTATGCGGAAAGTCCAGATTAACCCGTCATTACTGAGCGCGGGCAGGCCCTCCGCCAGAGCCCCCGAAAACCGCAGCGTCCGGTCGGGGCCTTCCGGGTCCTGTTCAACCAGGGTTCCCGTTATATGACGGGTGATGAACCGGTCCGTCCCGTTCCCGTCCGTAAGCGCGGCAAAAGGATCAAACACACCGATCGGGGCGGCAATATAGTTATATGGCTCAGGAAGCGCCGGGGCCGCCGGGGCGTCCTCCGCCGAATCCGCGCCGCAGGCGGAAAGGAGCAGGAATAAAGCCATTAATAGCAGAAAAACCTTAAATTTATTCATAACAATATTTTAATTCTTTTCTTTACCGTTGTCCAGTGGTATAATGTATCTATTGGAATTAGCGAACTAAACGGGGGCAGACATGATTGATATCAGCGATATAAGAAAGTTTTGTGAAAATAATGCGTTGCGATGGACAAATCACGCTCTTTTAAGGTTGGTTAAACGCAGCCTAAATACTGATGACGTTGTACATGCCCTGATGAACGGCGTAATTATAGAGCAGTATCCCAATGACTATCCTTACCCAAGCTGTTTGGTTTTAGGAAGCGACGAAAAATCACAGACATTACACGTTGTATGTGCGATAGGCGATATGGAGTTATGGCTTATAACTGCTTATAGGCCGAATGTAAATGAATGGTCGTATGACTTTAAATCCAGGAGGGAGGCTTCAAAATGATTTGCCTCATGTGTAAAGGACGCCTTATTGATAAATTGACGACATTTATGGTCGATATCGAAAACAGCATAATAATCATCAAAAACGTACCCTCGCAGGTATGCGATCAATGCGGTGAAATATCGTATACGCATGATGTTTCGCGGCAAATTGAGCGAATTGTAAACTCGCTGCGTTCTTCCATTACTGAGATAGCCGTTGTAAGCTATCCGGGGGAAGCGGCATAATATTCAATGGGAGATATCATATGACCTGCGCCGACCGCTCCGCCATCGACACTTATATGTACGAGCAAATGAAGGACAGCGCCTATGACCGGCACCATGTAAGCCGGGTGCTTGATTTGGCGCTGGACATCGCGGAGTGTGAGCCGGACGCGGATACGGACATTCTTACCGCCGCCGCACTGCTCCACGACATCGGCAGGGGGAAGCAGTTCGAAAACCCGGAAATCTGCCACGCCGCCGCAGGCGGCGAAATGGCCGAAGCCTTCCTGCTGTCCCTGGGCTGGCCGGAAGAAAGGGCCGCGCATGTACGGGCCTGTATCGCGTCGCACAAGTACCAGGGCGCCGCCAAGCCCGAAACGATCGAGGCGAAAATCCTCTTCGACGCCGATAAACTGGACGTCTGCGGCGCGATAGGCATAGCGCGGACGCTTCTATACGCCGGGCAGATAGGGGATCCCTTATACCGGCGCGGCATGTGGGACAAGATTATTACGGGGGGCGGCGGAGACGAATCCTCGTCGTTTATCGAGGAATACCATTATAAACTCAAGCGGATGTATGACGGGTTCTACACCGGCCGCGCAAAGGAAATAGGAGCGGAGCGCCGGAAAACCGCGGAGGGCTTTTATAACGGACTTGCGAAGGAGCTGGGTATGCCAAAGCCGAAAATAACCTGTATCGGGCACAGCGGTTTCTTGGTGGAACTGCCCGGGGTAAATTTAATCTTCGATTATTACACCGACAAGAAAGACATTATAACGCCGGGGCTGTTTAAGAACAAGACAACCTGCGTGTTCGTTTCCCATAACCACGCGGACCATTACAACAAAGAGATATTCAACTGGCGCGGGTACGGGCAGGTTTTCTATATCCTGGACAAAGACTGCGATACCCACGGCATGGGCGAAGTAATAAAAGTAAGGGACGACAAGATCATCTTCATCACCGGTCAAATCCGTGCGAAGGCTTTCGGTTCCACGGACGAGGGGGTATCCTTCCTGGTAAACGCCTCCGGCTGTACCGTGTTCCACGCGGGGGATTTAAACGACTGGTACTGGGAGGACGAATCAACCCGGGAAGAGCTGGCGGCCGACGAAGAACGCTACCTCGGCATTATAAGAGGGCTGGAAAACGCGGATATCGACGTAGCCTTCATCCCGAGAGACCCGCGCCTCGGGCGCAACGCGGATCGCGGCATCCGGTTCTTTGAGGAGATCGTAAAACCCGCGAGGATTATCCCAATGCACTTTCCCGGAAACGACGGAACGGATTACAGCGAACAGTGAATTATAACATAATGAAAGGCGGAAAAATTATGACGTTCAAGATGGTTCACAGCAATATCAATGTCGCCGACATTGAGCGCTCCCTGGCTTTTTATAAAAAGGCGCTGGGGATGGAGTGCGTAAGGCGGCGCAAGGCGGAGGACGGTTCGTTCGAGCTGGTTTATATCGCGGACGGAACCGGCGGATACGAGCTGGAGCTTACCTGGCTGCGCGACAAGGACGGCCCTTATGACCTGGGCGACAACGAATCCCACATCGCGTTCAGAACCGACGATTACGACGCCGCCCATGCCCTGCACAAAGAAATGGGCTGTATCTGCTACGAGAACGAGAAAATGAGACTGTACTTTATAGAAGACCCCGACGGGTACTGGCTGGAGATTGTGCCGGAGCGGTAATACTTATTCACATAATGGGGGAACGCGAGATGAAGGTTAGAATCCTTTCTTTTATCGTATTATTAACGGTGTTTTTCACATCCGCCGGTTTCATGGATAACGCTTTCCCGGATACCGGCGGCGATGGCCTTACATTCTCCGACCTTGAGGGGATGGTTTTTACGTTGTCCAGCGGCGCTGGCGCGTGGATAACCGAGGTTGAGTTCCTTGCCGGCGGGGCTTTCACCGGGCGGCACTGGGATTCCGACATGGGGGACACAGGCCCCGAATATCCCGAAGGGACGCGGTATTTCTGCTCCTTCAGCGGCAGGTTTGCCGCGCTGGAGCAAATAGGCCCATTTGAATATTCGATGATATGCGAGTCATTGGAGCAGGAAGGCACTGCCGGGGAAGAAGAGTTCGCGGACGGGGTGAGATATATAACTGCCGACCCTTACGGATTAGGCAGCTCCGATAAGTTTTACCTGTATCTGCCGGGAAGCGCCGCCGCAGACCTCCCCGAAGGCTTTATGCAGTGGGTCGAAGCGCCGCAAGGCATGTCTTATGAGGATATCGAGGAACTTGATTTATATGGGCTGTATAACGTATCGCAGGAGCTGGGGTTAATAGGGCCGGGCGGATATACGGAAAAGGCGCTGCGCGAAGCGGTGTCCGCAGCCTCCGGCGAGGAAATCCTGATGTTCGAGTACGCCGATTTTGACGGCAACGGGGTGCTGGAAGCCTTCGCCTTCACCGGCGTTGAAGACGAAGACGAGGGAACCGTGGACGGCCGCTTGTGGTTTACGGACGGAGTGAACACGCCGGAGGAACTGGCCAGCGGTTATTACTGGTCGGTCGACAATCATTTTACCGTTGACAGGCAGCGCTTTATTGTGCTGGAGTTCTACTACACTACCGCTTCTGTTTCCTTTGTGTACGGCGTAAGGGACGGCAAGCCCTATGAGCTGGCCGGTCAAATATTCGGCGGTAATCTAAACTTTACCGACAATGACAATATAACCGTTGTACTGGACGCCTACGACGGGTCATACGACAAATCAATGGGCTTTTCCACCGGCCATACGTGGAAGGCTTACTATCTGTTCTGGAACAACGGCTTCAAGGAATACGCCGGGATAAGCATTACGGAAGAGGAGTTTTTGAAATACGAGGGAGCCTCCGCGGTTCTGGATGAGATTAAGGAAAGCGGCTTTGAAGTGACGGATATCATCTGCCGCGCCAACGGGATTATTAGCATTAATCTCGAAACCGAGGACGAAAGCTCCATTAAATATGAGAACATTACGCTGACGACAGACGGCGGCGCCGTTAATGTTATGGGGCGTAACGAAGGCGTCTATTACGCCGTTATCAATGAGGACATCGCCGTATACCCGCCGGTCTATTATGAGAACCTTTACAACGGCTTCGCCGAATCATTGGAGTGGGCCGACGGAAGTGAGCTTGAGGACTGGGGAACGGATATAACAAGCCTTGAGATAACACGCTTTGAGATAATGGATTTAGACGGCGACAGCGTGCCGGAGCTGCTGATGGACGCATTTACCGGCGGCGAAACGCGGAACGGCGGGATGTCGGGGCTGTACCGTATAGACGGCTCGGAGGTCGTACAGCTGCTGGAAGGCTTCCTCACCGGGGGTTCGTTAGGCGGCGATTATATCCGTCATTGCACAGACACCTGGGCAGCGGAACCTATGATAGCCCTGACGGGCCGTGCAGGAGGGTTCGGCGGGACGGCTTCCTGGTCGGAGTTCTATGCTTTCAGGGACGGGGAGTTAGCGAAGATAACCGAGATATTCCAGATGGAGCAGCAGCGGCAGAATTACGGCGAGGATGAGCTGACAGACCCCGGGCTTTATTATACCGACGAAAACGGATCGCCGGAGGATACGGACTATATCACGATCTACGAAGTGGACGGCGAACGGGTTGCGGCGGAGGACTACGCGATAGTGAATGACAGGTATGTAATTACCGAAGAATAGCATGTTATAGCACGCTATGGACGATTCGCCCGCCTAAGACCGTCATCACAGCCTCGGTATCCTTTATAGCTTCCGTTTCTTCATTGAATATGTTTCGTGAAAGCATTACCATATCGGCGTAATAACCGGGTTTTATCATGCCCTTTATATGCTCTTCAAATGTCGCATAAGCCCCGTCCGCAGTGTACGCCGTCACGGCGCCGCTTACGGATAGGGCTTCGTTTATATTAAAGCCTCCCTGGGGATAACCGTCCAGGCCTTTCCTTGATACGGCGCAGTAAAGATTATGAAAGGGGTTGAATGATTCCACCGGGCAGTCGGTGCCGAACGGCGTGCGCGAGCCCAGCTCCCTAAGGGTTCTGAAGGCGTAGCTGGTGGCGGCGAGCGAACCCACGCGGTCAGGCGCGATACGGCTGTCCGCGTGTATAAATACCGGCTGCACATAGGCCATAACGCCTAAATCCTTAAACCGGTTTAGCAGTGCCCTGTCCGTAATTTGCGCGTGTACGACGCCGTGCCTTACGTTTTTACCCGGATATTCCTTTTGCGCCGCCTCAAAACTGTCTAAAACCATTTCGATAGCCCCGTCGCCTATTGCGTGAACCGCTAGGCTCCGCCCCGACGCGTGGGCGGTCTTTACCAGCGCCGCCAGCTCCGCGTACTCATAAACGGAAACCCCGCGTGTACCGGGCTTGTCCGCGTAGCCGTCGCGCAAAAGGGCCGTCCGCGCCCCTAATGACCCGTCCGCGAGGAGCTTGACCGGCCCGAGCCGGAACATGCTGCGCAGGTTCCCGGGCGGCTGCGGCAGCGCGAGTATCGTTTCAAGCTCCGCCATATTATGCGCGTGGCATTGCTCCGCCGCCCGGAAGCCGAGCTTCCCTTCCGCCGCAAGCTCGGTATACGCGGCGCATACATCCGTAGGGCGCAGGATCCCGCCGAAATCGTCGGTCTGTATCGAGGTTATGCCCATCTTTTGCAAATCCGGCGCGGCCGAAAGAATCAAGTCTTTGATAGCGTCTTTCTCCAGCGGCTTTCGGTTCGCTTTTGCCAGCTGGATAGCGTTCTCGGTAAGAACCCCGGTCGGTTCCCCTCCGGGACGGCGCAGAATCTCCCCGCCCGCCGGGTCTGGGGTTTCCTTAGTGATACCCGCCCGCGTAAGAGCCATGCTGTTTAAGACCCACACATGCCCGCAAGCCCGGGAGATATAAATAGGATGCGCCGTCGATACCAGGTCCAGGTCATGCCTGTTCGGAATGGTTTTTACATCAAAGTAATCCTGATTAAAGCCCCATCCGCGCACCTCCGCGCCGGGAGCGGCGTCCTTCTTCTTGATATGGGTTTTCAACGCGGTATGTAAATCATCTAAAGAACGGACGGCGGTCAAATCCGCGCCGTCCGTCAACGTGGCGTAGTTAAGCATGTGCATATGCGAATCGTTAAAGCCCGGGATAACGCAGCGGCCCCCGGCGTTTATAACTGCGGTAGACGGGTTTCTCAATTCGAGAACCTCGCTGTCACTCCCGCATACCGCGATTAATCCATCCCTAATTCCTACGGAGGAAACCCTGGGCTGGGCGGCGTCCATCGTGCGTATATCCGCGTTATATATGATTAAGTCCATGTGAATTAAATAGCCCTATCCAATATGATACCCGAGAGGAGCGAGGTCGCGGAGTTCTTTCCCGACGCCGTTATCCCGTAATTATAGTAAAATGAGAGCTGCTTAAAATCCATATGCTCGGACAGCGGGCGCTGCAGCAAGTATGACGTTCTCTCGTACACCGCTTCCGCGGCTCTCGCCGCTCCCGATAGGGCGCTCCCCAGCTCAAGGTAATCCATATCGCGCAGTTTCCAGGCTGCGGCGTTCATCGTCCGCCCGCCGTCGGCAAGACTGAGCCCGGCGTCCTCCAGCTCGGCGCGGTATTCCAGCGCTATGGCTTTTATGTCGTCGCCATACTGGGCCAGCTCCGCGCTGTGTTCCTGTCTCCCCGTGAAGCCCACAACGGCGTTATAGGCGTTGGCAAAACTGCTCAAGTCCTCCGCCGCCCAGTTTTTGGCTACTTCATGGCTTTCTTCTATTATCGTGCTATAATAAGCCTCGGAGTTTTGCATAACAAACTTGGAGGCGTCCTTGATCTCGGTCACATGCCGGTATATCCCGCCGGCGTAATCCACGACATCGCTCTTGATCGAGTTATTTTTTGTTACCGATACATTCCCCGAGAGATCGCGTATGACGGACTGGACGCTGCGCTTTGCCGCCCGCGTCTGAGCGCGGGCTTCGCCGCGGATATCGCTGCCGCTCCTAATGATATAGGGTTTATAATGCCCGTAATAGAATACGTTTGTCAGCACTGTCAGTCACCATCCCTTTTATATACCATTTATCGGATCAACGCTGCAAAATCTTTAGCTGGGACAAAGCTAAAAATCCCCCCCGGCTCTATATTATCATTATACAGGAAACTTCCGGAAAGTAAACAAAAAAAAATTCAACTTTTAAAAATCTTTATTGTAATTGTCTGCGGCTTATGATAATATGTACCTTGTATATTTTTAATATCTTCTTTTAATGCACTTTAGTCACATAAAAACCTTTTTAAAGGGCGGTACGATGGCAAACAGAGGCGGACGCGCCGGCAAAAAAATACGGAAGATTCATAAAACTAAGACCTTTCTGATCGTTACCTGTCTCACGCTTGGTACGCTGGTCTTTTTTGCCCTGCCGTTTTTCCATATCAAGACAGTGAACATAATCGGCGCAGGTTATTATACCAGGGAGCAAATCCTGAGCGAAATGGGCCTTGACAACGACTTAAAGGGCGGGGACAGCATCTTCTACCGCACCGCGTCGTCAATGGCCAAAGGCCTTAACGCCCTGCCCTATATCCGCGAGGCCTCCATTGAAAAGAATTACCCGGACGGCCTTACCGTCACGGTTTTGGAACGCTCTCCCAGGGGTTATATATTGGATGATAAGCTCGGCGTCTATCTGTGCATAGACGAAGAGGGCGTCGTGCTGGATATCAAATCCGAGATAGACGGTAATCTGCCCGTAATTACGGGCCTGCGTTTCTCCGGCTACGAAGCGGGCAAGGTTCTGCAGGCGGAGAACACCGACGCCTTCGACAGCATGGTTAAGCTGGCGGAGCTGTTTAAAAAATACGATATAACGGACGTGGCTATGGCGGATGTGTCCGACTCTGAAGACATCCGTCTGTTTATAGGCAATGTTGAGGCATATATAGGTTCTATCGCGGGCGCCGACTACAGCGTGAACTGGGTAAGGAACTGCCTTGCGGAGCTGGATCCCAACATCAGGGGTACGCTCCACGCGGAAAACAGCGATAATACCATTTTGTCGCTGCTGCAATAGAACTGCTTTTTTATGAATAATAATCTCGATATACAAATGGGGGGTTCACGTTGATCGACATCGATACATCCTTCGGCAGAACAGCTAAGATTTGCGTAATAGGCGTCGGCGGCGGCGGAAACAACGCCGTGGACAGGATGATTGAGGACGGCATTGAGGGTGTTGAGTTCGTGGCGGTGAACACGGACAGCCAGGTCTTGCGAAAGTCCCTGGCTACCAGGCGCATCCAGATAGGCGAAAAACTTACCAGGGGCCTGGGAGCGGGAGGGCAGCCGGAGATTGGCAAACGCGCCGCCGAAGAAAGCGTGGACGCTATAGCCGAGTCCATCGACGGGATGGACATGGTTTTCATTACCGCGGGCATGGGCGGAGGCACCGGGACAGGCGCGGCACCGGTCATAGCGGGCATTTGCAAGAGCAAGGGCGTCCTCACGGTAGGCGTCGTCACAAAGCCCTTCGACTTTGAGGGCTTAAAACGCATGAAGAACGCCAACGACGGCATCGGCGAGCTGATAAAGAACGTGGATACGTTGGTCGTGATACCCAACCAGCGCCTCCTTGACATTGTGGAGCGCGACACCTCCCTGAAGGATTCCCTTAAAAAGGCCGACGAGGTGCTGCGCCAGGGCGTTCAGGGCATTGCGGAGCTTATAACAAAACCCGGCGACATCAACGTGGACTTCGCCGACGTCCGCACTACGATGATGGACAAAGGCGTCGCGCATATGGGCATCGGCACCGCGTCCGGCAAGAACCGGGCCGAGGTCGCCGCCGAGATCGCGATAAACAGCCCCCTTCTTGAAACCTCTATGGAAGGCGCGCGGTATGTTCTGGTAAATATTTCCGGAGGCAAGAGCCTTACCATCGGCGAGTTCTCCCAGGCCAGCGAGCATATCCGCAAGACCGTGGCCCAGGAAGCCGAGATCATCATAGGCACCAGCGTAAACGAAGATTTGGACGACAATATAGTCGTAACGGTCATAGCCACGGGCTTTTCCTCGCGTATATCCAGCATAGGCAGTATCGCGGCAACTAAATCCGTTCCCCATAACGTTCAAAACATCTCGGATCATCTGCCCCACAGGCCCGAGCGTTACGAGGAGCCCGCCCCTAAGGAGCTGCCGCGCATAAAAGAGTCGCGTGACGGCGAGGAAGTCCTGACGCTGCCGATATTTTTGCAAAAAACCAGAAGAACGCCGAGAGAATATTAGCCTGTTCATTATTATTAGGGAGGTCTTTCTATGAAAAGAATAGTATCGCTTATTCTGACGCTTGCGGTCTTTGCGTTTAACTGCGTTCCGCTCGCCGCTGCGGAAGGCGGGAAGCCGTCCAAACTGGAGCGCGTAATGTCGCCTTCACGCGTGATAACGGAGGACGAGGCCGCCGAACCCGATACGCCAAACAGCCCCTCCGGCGATATAACCGTCAATGCCGAAGGCCTCACGCCTTTCGGGGTATATGAAGGCATTATGGAAACGGTAAACAGCCTGGAGTCCTATATTACCGATTTATACCTTGAAATGTCTATGCAAATTCCTTCTCTGAGCATAAATATGGATTTAACGATGGAAGCGGAGCAGGGCCTGCTGGGCAAGGACGACGGCAGCTTTGATTATTATATGCTATCCGTAACGTCCGGGATGGGCATGGAAGAAACGGTCAACATGTGGTATCAGGACGGCATTGTATATACCGAAACCGGCGGCGACAAGGTTAAGCTAGCGATGAACGAGACAGATTTTAAGAAGCAGTTTTCTATACCGGAACCGGATCAGCGGCTCTTCACATACGAGGAAGCCGTAATGGAGCAGTGGTTTGAGGAAGAGGACGGAAAAACGGTTTTGTGCTTCATTGTGGACGCGAAGAAGGGCATCGAACTGGCGGAAGGGGATATGTCGGCGTTCATGCCTATGGATATTGGCGATTTGGATATAAGCGGGCTGGACGAGGTTCAGATACGCGTTATCCTTAACGCGGACGGCGGCATGGAGCTGATGTCCCTTGAATATGGCTTTACTTATGAGGAAATGGGCGTCGAGGCTGCCGCCGACATTTATCTCACAATGAGCATCTACGAGCCCGGGGAGGGCTCTGTCGAGTTCCCCGATTTCAGCGAGTTTCATTATTAAATATAAATGAGCAACCGTTTACAGCAGCCACTTGCAGCAACCACTTGAACGAAAGGATTGAATTTATGCCCAAAAACATGAAAACAATGGACGGCAACTGCGCCGCAGCCCATGTGTCCTATGCCTTTACCGAGGTCGCGGGGATTTATCCCATCACGCCGTCCTCCACTATGGCGGAGTATGTCGATGAATGGTCTGCGGGCGGAATGAAGAACATCTTCGGCCAGACCGTAAAGGTGCTTGAAATGCAGTCTGAAGCCGGCGCCGCCGGAACCGTTCACGGCTCTCTCGCCGCCGGTGCGCTGACCACTACTTACACGGCTTCGCAGGGCCTATTGCTGATGATACCCAACATGTACAAGCTGGCCGGGGAGCTGCTGCCCGCCGTGCTGCATGTCAGCGCCAGGGCTATCGCGGGCCACGCTTTGTCCATATTCGGCGATCATTCGGACGTTATGGCCTGCCGCCAGACGGGCTTCGCCATGCTGGCCTCGTCCAGCGTTCAGGAGGTTATGGATCTCGGCGCGGTAGCGCATCTCACCGCGATTAAATCCCGCGTTCCGTTTTTACATTTCTTCGACGGTTTCCGCACAAGCCACGAGATTCAAAAGATTGAGACGCTGGAGTTCGACGACCTGGCAAAGCTGGTTGACTGGGACGCGATAAAGGCTTTCCGCGAGAGGGCGCTCAACCCCGAGCATCCCGTCACACGCGGCACCGCGCAGAACCCCGATATATTCTTCCAGGCGAAGGAAGCCGCAAACCCCTATTATGACGGCCTTGCCGAGACCGTGCTGGACAGCATGAAGAAGCTGGGCGAGCTGACGGGCCGGACGTACAAGCTCTTCGACTACTACGGGGCGGCGGACGCCGAACAGGTTATCATAGCGATGGGCTCCGCTTGCGATGCAATAAAAGAAACCATCGACTACCTCAACAATAACGGCAGAAAGACGGGGCTTGTCAACGTCCATCTGTACCGGCCCTTCTCCGCAAAGCATTTCCTGGAAGCCATTCCGGCCACGGCGAAGAAGATAGCGGTGATGGACCGCTGCAAGGAGCCCGGTTCCCAGGGCGAGCCGCTGTATCAGGACGTTTGCACGGCCTTCTTCGAGGCGGGCAGGCAAGCGGCGATCGTTGGCGGGCGTTACGGCCTGGGTTCAAAGGATGTGACCCCGGCGTCTATAATCGCCGTCTATGACAACCTGGCAAAGGAACAGCCCGCCAACCATTTCACGGTGGGCATCACCGACGACGTAACGAAGCTGTCGCTGGCCCTTCCAAAGGAGATTGACGTTACGCCGGAAGGCACGGTGAGCTGCAAGTTCTGGGGCCTGGGCTCCGACGGCACGGTGGGCGCGAACAAGAACTCAATCAAGATTATCGGCGATTATACGGATATGTACGCGCAGGCGTATTTTGCCTACGACTCAAAGAAGTCCGGCGGCGTGACTACGTCTCATCTGCGTTTCGGCACCAAGCCCATCCGCTCGTCATACCTGGTAAAGACTGCGGACTTTGTGGCCTGCCACAACCCGTCATACCTGGGTAAATACGATATGACCTCTGATATTAAAGACGGCGGTACCTTCCTCCTTAACTGCAGATGGGACGCGAAGGATGTGGAAAACTATCTGCCCGCGGCCGTTAAGCGCGATATCGCCAACCGGGGCATTAAATTCTATATCATCGACGGTATCGGCATAGCGCGGGAGATCGGCCTGGGCAACCGTATAAACACGGTTCTTCAATCCGCGTTCTTCAAGATAGCGAACATAATCCCCTTCGCCGACGCCGTAAAGCACATGAAAGAGGCTATAGACCACAGCTTTGGCAAAAAGGGCGGCAAGGTGCTTGAAATGAACTACGCCGCCGTGGACCGCGGCGGAGCGGACTATACAGAGATTGCGGTGCCCGAGGCCTGGAAGACGGCGCAGGATGAAGAAACGGCCGCGAGACGCGCCGTGCCCGCGTTTATAGAGAATGTAGTGTTCCCGATGAACGCGCAGAACGGCGACAGCCTGCCGGTCAGCACCTTCGTTGGCCGCGAGGACGGCACCTTCCCGATGGGAACCGCCGCCTACGAAAAGCGCAGCGTCGCCGTGGACGTGCCGCGCTGGATACCGGAAAACTGCATCCAGTGCAACCAGTGTTCGTATGTCTGCCCTCACGCCACGATACGGCCCTTCCTGCTGACGGCGGACGAAAAGGCCGCCTCCGGCATGGATACGTTAAAGGCCACAGGCAAGGGCTTTGAGGATTACCAGTTTAGAATGCAGGTAGACCCTGAGGACTGCTACGGCTGCGGCGTATGCGCGAATGTTTGCCCGTCGAAAAACAAAGCGCTGGTGATGGAACCCATCGCAAGCCAGGAGAAAGAGATTGCTAACTGGTATTACTGCGTAGATAAGATCGGGTACAAAGACAACCCCGGCTCGAAGGAGAGCGTGAAGGGGAGCCAGTTCGAGCAGCCCCTCTTGGAGTTCTCCGGGGCTTGCGCGGGCTGCGGCGAGACGCCTTACGCAAAGCTCGTGACCCAGCTGTTCGGCGACCGTATGTATATTTCAAACGCCACGGGCTGCTCGTCGATATGGGGCGCTTCGGCCCCGACAACGCCCTATACCACGAATAAAGAAGGAAAAGGCCCCTGCTGGGCTAACTCCCTCTTCGAAGACAATGCCGAGCATGGCTACGGAATGGCTATGGCGGTGAAGCAGCGCCGCGATCTGACGGCCGAGAAAGCAAGAGAGCTGGCTGGTTTTGACTGGTGTTACGAACCGCTTAAAACCGCGCTCAATAACTGGCTGGAAGCAATGGACGACGGCGAGGCCTCAAAGAAGTCTGCGGCAGCCCTGGAAGCGGCCCTTATCGAAGGGACGGCTTTTACCGCCGAAGACGGCGCTATGTTCACAGGCGAATATGAGAAGTTCTGGGACGCGGAAAATACCCGCTGTACCTGCCCCGCCTGCACGCTGGCCCGTGAAATCCTTGCAATGAAGGATATGTTTGTAAAGAAGTCCGTTTGGATATTCGGCGGCGACGGCTGGGCCTACGATATCGGCTACGGCGGCCTGGATCATGTGCTGGCCTCCGGCGAGAACGT
>JAISVU010000240.1 GCA_031271375.1 Clostridiales bacterium
ATAAGGTTTAAAACCTGAGACTGAACCGACACGTCAAGGGCCGATACCGGCTCGTCCGCGACTATCAGCTTGGGATGCACCGATATAGCCCTGGCTATCCCGATTCTCTGCCGCTGGCCTCCGGAGAATTCATGGGCGTATTTGTCCATGCTTTCCTTTGAAAGCCCGACGACGTCCAGCAGCTCTTCGGTTTTTTTATATCTGGCGGCCGCGTCCATTTCTGTATGCACCAATAACGGCTCGGATATCAAATCCTTAACCTTGATACGCGGGTTAAGCGAAGAATAGGGGTCCTGGAATACCATCTGCATATCCTTGCGCCTGGGCCTCATTTGATTTTCCGTAATCCCCGTTATGTCGCTGCCGTCGAATATGACGCTTCCATCGGTAATCGGCAGCAGCTTCAATATAAGCCTGCCCGTTGTGCTTTTGCCGCAGCCCGATTCCCCCACGAGGCTGAGGGTCTCCCCCTCGATGATTTTAAAACTTACGCCGTCAACGGCTTTCAGAGCCTGTTTGCGCCCGAATACGCCGCTGCGCACCATGAAATGCTTTTTAAGCCCCGAGGCTTCGACCAATACTTTGCCTTCAGGCATAGGAAGCCTCCTTATCCGGTTCCGCCGCGAGCCAGCAGCGGCATTTGCGCTCCATGCCGTCCGAAACAACCGTAAATAAGCCGGGCTCCTCAGCCTTGCAGCGTTCCAGGGCTTTTGAGCACCTGGGGGCAAACTTGCATCCCAGCGGCATATTGGTAAGGGAAGGGACGTTTCCCGGAATGGATTCGAGTCTTTCAACGTTCTTGCCTATTACGGGAATGGAGTTAATAAGCCCGATGGTGTACGGATGCCTGGGACGCAGGAAAAGGTTTTCCGCGTCCGCTTCCTCAACTATCCGTCCGGCGTACATCACCACGACGCGGCTGCACATCTCGGCGACGACGCCCAAGTCATGGGTTATCAGCAGGATGCTCATTCCGTGCTCCTCATTAATGCGCTTCATCAGCTCCAGTATCTGGGCTTGAATCGTCACGTCCAGAGCGGTTGTTGGCTCGTCGGCTATAAGCACCTGCGGGTTAAGGCTCATTCCCATCGCGATCATAACCCGCTGATTCATTCCGCCGGAGAGCTGGTGGGGATATTCGTTCATAACCTGCTCCGCCCTGGGTATCCCCACAAGCTCAAGCATTTTTACGGCGGTTTCCCTGGCCTGGCGGACGCTGACCGGCTCGTGCTTAAGTATGACTTCTATAATCTGTTTTCCGATCTTAGCCACCGGATTAAGGCTTGTCAGCGGTTCCTTGAATATCATCGCGATATCCTTCCCCCGTATCATAGCCATTTCCTTTTCGCTGACTTTCACAAGGTCTTTTCCATTAAACTGCACGCTGCCTCCGGTAATCTTGCCGGTAGTGTCGCGGAACAGGCGCATTATCGAAAGGGCCGTGACGCTTTTCCCGCAGCCCGACTCGCCTACAAGGCCGAGGATTTCTCCCTTTTTTATATTGTACGACACTCCGTCGACAGGCGTTACGGTGCTGTCCTTGCTGATGAATTGCGTCTTTAACTCTTTTAGCTCTAATATTAAGTCAGACATGAATCTACACCGCCTACTTGTATTTTGGGTCAAGAGCGTCCCGCAGCCCGTCACCCAAAAGATTAAACGCAAGTACCGTTAGCATAATAACCAGTCCTGGAAACAGAACCGCGTGGGGAGCCGTCCCCAAATAGTTGCGCCCGACACTCAGCATCGCGCCCCACTCGTCGTCCGTCGGCTTCGCGCCGAGCCCGAGGAAACTCAGGGAAGCGGCGGCTAAGATCGCGGTGCCGATACGCATTGAATAATTGACAAGCATTGTTGAAAACGCCCCGGGGAATATGTGAACAAAGATAATCCTTGAGCTTTTAACCCCGATTGAGCGGGCCGCCTCGACATAGAGGCTTTGTTTGAGCGCGAGCATGGCTCCGCGCATAATTCTCGCAAAGGAGGGTATGCCGAAGACGGCTACCGCGATGATAACGTTTTGCAGGCCAGGCCCTAGTATCGCGACTATGGCTATAGCCAGGATTATATCGGGGAAGGCGAACATCGTGTCGCAGACGCGCATTACGATATTATCGAACAATCCGCCGATATAGCCGCTTATAAGGCCCAGAACCGTTCCGAAAACGGCGGAAAACGTAACGGCCGACAGAGATACGGAAAGGCTCAGGCGGGCTCCCGCCAGAATCCTGGAATATATATCCCTGCCGAACTCGTCCGTCCCGAACAGATGCGCTGAACTGGGCGGCTGAAGCGTATTGGAATATTCGTATGTCTTGGGGTCATAAGGCGCAAGGCTCGCGCCGAAAACGGCGATGAAGAACATCATAAGTATAAAGATTAACGCGATAATCGCAGTCTTTCTCCGCCAAAATTTTCTTAAAAACTCTCTAAACGGGCTGTTCCGGTTCATCCGCTCCCCCTCCTCCATACCGAATCTTCGGGTTCAAAAGCCCGTACATCAAGTCCACAAGCAGATTTACCATAATAAATAGAAATGCGAATATTGTCAGCTCCGCCTGGATAACCGTATAGTCCCTAAAAAAAATGGAATCCACTAATAAGCCTCCAAGCCCCGCTATCCCGAAAACACGCTCGACGACGACGGAGCCCCCAAGCAGAAAGCCGAACTGCAGCCCGATGATGGTCATAACCTGAACCATCGAGTTGCGAAGCGCGTGTTTCAGTATTACCTCGGGCTCGCTGAGGCCTTTCGCTCTGGCCGTCCTTATATAGTCGTGGCGCATGGTCTCAGACATTTCCGAGCGGGAATTTCTTGCGATCATCGCCATTATGCCCGCCCCCAGGGTTATTGACGGCAGGACGAAATCCTTCATGCTCCTTAACCCCGTTACGGCGAATATAGGCATTTCAACAGCGAACCTCTGTATCAGAACAAGCCCCATCCAGAATCCCGGCACGGAAATACCGGCAACCGCCACCAGCATCCCGATGTAATCCGGCCACCTTCCGCGGAAAACAGCAGTCACCACGCCGATAGTAAGGCCGATCAACAGCGCCCATCCCATAGACGTCAAAGCCAACGTAAATGTGGCCGAATACCTGGGCAGCAGCATGTCCGCCACAGGCCTGCCCGTCCGCAGGGAAGTGCCCATGTCCCCGCTGAAAAGGCCGGCTATATAGCGCCCGTATTGAACAAAGAGAGGGTCGTTAAGCCCGTACAGCCGCTGAATCTTCTCAATTTCCTCTACAGTGGCGTCCTGCCCCGCCAAAAGCCTCGCGGGGTCTCCCGGTATCATACGTATAAACATAAAAATCAGAAACGATACTACTACAAGCAGCGGAATCATCTGCAGCAATCGTTTAAAAAAGTAGCGAAGCATATCATCGGCTCCTTCGCCGCGCGCTGTTTAAGACCGCAGGGAACGGGTTATCCCGTTCCCTGCGGAATGTTCGTTTATCAATTTGGTTTACTGTACGCCGATGGTTCTGATGTCCAGGAAGCTGCCGGCCGGGGAAAGCTGCGCCCCTGTAAGGCGGGCGTTCTTGGCCATGACCGTGCGGTCGACGCCCATGAAAATCCATACGGCGTCTTCCCAAATCTGATCCTGGGCGGCTTTGTAGTTGGCGAACTGCTCCTCAAAGGTCGTCGCCGTGTTTCCGGCGTTAATGCCCGCGTCAACCACTTCGTTGACGTAGTAGTTAGTATTAGCCCCCGTGGGCGGGAACATTGTGGACATGAAGGTGCTTCTCAGCGCGTTGTCCGGGTCTACCGCCGACCAGCTCACATACCACATCTGAAGCTCGGTGGTTTCGGGGGTGGTGTTGTACACGGCGTCGGATAACGTACCCTCTTCCATCGGCACCACGTCTACCGTGATATTGATCTCGGCAAGCTGCTGCGCGAGGAATTCCATGCCTCTCAGCGTTTCGGATTCCGTGTTTCCCCAAAGGGTGACGCTGAAACCGTCTGCATAACCGGCCTCGGCCATCAGAGCCTTAGCCTTTTCAAGATCGTAGGCATAGGGCTCCTGCTCGGCGTAGAACGGAAGCAGAGGGGATATGGATGAGTTGAGATAGTTGGAATATCCGCCCTTTACCACAGTTGAGAAGGCGTCTTTGTCCACGGCGTAGTTCATCGCCTGGCGGACAAGAACGTTGTTGAGAGGCTCGACATTCTGGTTCATCGTGACATAGCGGCATACGGTGGAGTCCTTGACTTCGATAACGATGTTGGGGTCGTTTTCCACAAGCGCGATTGACTCGCTGGGCATCGGATAAATCAAGTCGGCTTCGCCGGACTGAAGCATTGCGACGCGCGTGCCGTTCTCCATGATAAAGCGGTATGTAACGCTGTCAACCTGGATGTCGTCGGCGTTTCTCCAGTCAGGGTTCTTTACCATGACCATCCTGTCGCCTTCAATCCATTCCTGGAACACGAAAGGGCCCGTGCCTACGGGCGACTTTTCAAGACCGGCCTCGTTCTCGGCCAGGGCTTTGGGCGACATAATCTTGAAAGCCTCAAGCCTCGAAAGGAAGGGCGAGTAAGGCTCTTTTAACGTGAAGACGATTGTGAGGTCGTCCACGACTTCCATTTTCTCAAGCTGGGTGAAGGTCCTTGCCTGACGGAGGGCTTTTTCGGGATCCATAACGCGCTCGGCGTTTATTCTGACCGCGTCGGCGTTGAAGTCGGTTCCGTCGGTGAATTTAATGCCTTCCTTGAGCTTGAAGGTATAGACCAAGGCGTCCTCGGAAATTTCCCAAGACTCGGCAAGGCAGGGCTGGATGTTCA
>JAISVU010000341.1 GCA_031271375.1 Clostridiales bacterium
AGGCGCAGACCCGTTATAACACCCAAAGAAGTAAAACCGGTCACCAACGCAGGCTAGCGACGCCTGCGACATGTTGCGGTTCGCCGGGGCGGCCTCCAGCCAGCCAATCGCGTACTGGCGCAAGTCAAAATGAAACGTAGAGAATCCGTCCCCCGGCTCGTAAGGAGCCTGCAGCTTCGCGCTTATCAGATGATCCAAATCCGTTGCCTTAACGTATCCTTCGCGCGCACGCTGGTCTTCGACGGCTTCCGCAACGGCCTCCGCGCTGGCAAACGACGCGTCGGCAAGCGCATTGTTCACAAGGCTTTCGAAGCCGTCCTGAGTGATAACACGCTTCCCGTTCTCGTATATAGGTTGGTCAAACTTATAGGCCACGGCCTTTCCCTCCCGCCTATATCTGTTCTATAACAACATCGCCGTCGGCAAAGGATACCTTCATATGCCCAGCCAGAACCGTAGTGTCCGAAAAGGTCTTTTGTCCGGCGACGGTCTGATTGCCTGTAAGCGACAGGAACCCGGCAATGAGGAACGTCAGGAGATCGCCTGAGCGGATGAGCTTTGTGCTTGAATCGGTGGGGACGGTGTCGAAGGCGGATGAAGCCAATTTCGCTAGCGTCACGGCTCCGTCGGCCAGTTCCGCCGCGCTTATCGGCTCAAGCGTAAAGTCCCGCGGGACTTTTTCGAGCTTTATTGTATCGCTCCAGATTAATGTTTCGCCGTCCGCGTCAAGGCCCTGATCATACCGCCAGGTCTCGCCCCCGTGTGCTTCATCGGCCCTTACATAGGCATACGCGCCTAACGGCGGCACAGGATAAGCCGCAAGAAAAGCCGCCCGCGTGTCGAATGCCCCGAGGTTCTTACCGTTCTCGGCGGCATCGGCGATCATATTACGCAAACGCCGGCCTGCGTCGGCGGACAAAGGCGCGGTTTTATCCGTGCTGTCCAATACATCGAGCACCGAAAGCAAGCGCAGCACCGGATTTGTACCGCTGTCCAGGTTACTGAGCGCGGTTTGGGCTTGGGTGATGAATTGCGCAGTAACGCCGCTGTTCACCGCGTCGAGCTGACCGGATGTAAGCTGGGTCTGTTTGGCTGCGATGTCGGTAAGAATGCTCGCGGCGATAGTTAAAGGGCTTAACGCCGTGCCATTCCCCGTAATCGTTCCGTCGGTGATTGCCTCACCGAAACCTGAGCCAATGGGTACAAAGGCTGTGCCATTGTGGATATAAGGCATGTTCTCCGTCGTGTTGAAGTACAGCTGGCCCTTCCTTCCGGGTGTCGGATGGGACGGCAGATTCTGCAAGAGCGCGTTGAGCAGCTGGTTGAGCTGCAGATCAAGATTGTTACCAAATTTGAAAGCCATAGTTAATCCTCCCCTTAATTTAAATAAGCACTGCCCGAAAATTCATGGGTGAAGCGCAAAATTAACGAACTATCGTTGATATATTCAATCTCCGCGCCTTCCACGGTGTCACCGCTTGAATCAATAACAGTAATCGAGGGGCGCTTATTTAGGCTGTGGCTAATGACCCACACGGAAGCCGGAGCGTTCTGAGTATGGCGATAATGCTTGTCCGTGAATCCTCCGGACAACGCGCTCCTGATGGTTATGACTCCATCGCTTTCGGTGATTTCAATCCCGTCTAACCCCGCAATCCGCTTAAACCGCACCGTCCCGTATTCATCCCGCCCTGCATAAACGCCGGCGCCTGAGGTCTCGGGGCCGATGTTCTCCAATTGCAGATCGGCATCGTTGTTAGCGACCGTGAATTGCACATTAGCCGCGTCAGCCACCTTCACAAGCAGGCGAATCACCCGGCGCATATATGCCGCAAGGCGCGTTGCCGGCACGTAATCGGGGAACTCGCCGGCGTTTTCGTAGGCGTAAAGGATCTCGCCGATGTCAGGGTCAAGGGCTATCACGCCGATTTCGCGGAGGAAGAACCCCTCTGTAATCCGCGCGGTGTTCACAATAACCTCAAACTGAACGACGCCATCGCCTATGACGCTGCTGTCAATACTCTCGTCGGCGTATTTCTCGCTGATCAACGCTGTCAGGCTGTAAGGGTCTTGCCCCGCCGCTAATTCTCCGTCGCCGATGGCCAGCTTGACAATCTTAAAGGGCAGGCTTTGCGATAAGCATTTATTGAACAGATTTTCCCCTGCGGAAGTCAGGCGCAGGCCCCGAAAATTAGCCATCTACAACTCCTCCCCTATTTAACTTTCAAAAACGTGAACGGCATATCGTTGCTGTACGTAGGCAAACAGGCAAGGGTTGTTTCAACCGCCCCGCCCGTGTACTCCGCCGTATAAAATACCGGGTAATAACCTATGATTCTTGCGTCCTTTCCCGCTCCGGCTATACGTCCTGCCGCAATGAACCTTCCCAGAGTTTCGCTCCAAATTATCGCGTAAATGATACCATCCTTGCCTGTATATTGTTTTACCCAGTTTTGCCCGTCGACCGAGCTGTAAAACGCTATGGGGCTTCCGCCCCCGGCTAAAAAAATGCCGCTCGACGGGCTCCAGTCCACGGAATATACCTGAATGGAATAGATATCACTATCGGGTCTTGAATCTATAGAGTTCTCAGTCCAGTTAATTAAGTCGGCGGAGGTTCTGGCCAGCCCGTTGCGGCTTATCGCTAAAAACATCCCGGGACTAGAAGCGTAACGAAGCCAGTAGCTCGCTCCCGATCCGTTAGTTACGCTGCCGTCTCTGCCGGCGCCGTTGATTGTGGTGCTTACTTCCGTCCACTCCCGCCCGTCCGGCGACGTATATACATTAAAGATGCAAGACCCTCCAGTATAGCTGCTCTTCCCGCCAACACCAATAAACTGGGAACGCTCCGCGCACCAAATAACGCTGTCTATCGTTCTAGGCGGGCTCGTTCTGGCGACCCAGACAATCCCGTCCGAAGATGTGTAGACATAGCTCCCGACGGCGACGAAAATCCGCAGCTCAGGCGACCAGCATACCGAAAAAAAAGTCCCCAAACCAGGCGTTATAAGCGCCTTCACCCAGCTTACTCCGGCATCCATAGAGTAATATAAAACCCCCTGAGATTTGACGCTGCCATCAACGCGCGTTCTTCCCCCGGCAATGGAAAGGCCGAGTTCTTGCGACCAACATATGCACTCGAAGTGTATTTGATCATTTGCCTCGGCGTCCGTCGTCCATCTTAAATCGTTTTCAGAATCCCATTTCACGCCGTCATCCGATTTTAAATACCTGTTTCTGATCGCGTAGTTTATACCATTATAATTATCCCAAACCGTTGAGCCAACCGCCAAATAACGGGTGCCAGAAGGCGCAGCGCAAGCACATAAGGCTCTCACGCAGCCGATTTCGTTAGGCAGCGACCCGCCTGCCTCCCAGTTAATGCCATCATAGGATACCGCGAAACTATTATCAAAAGGCTGATGGGTAAGACTATGCAAATCATTGTATGGAACGTCGCAAAAACCGCGTACAACGTATTTTCCCGCGCTATCGCACCATAACAACTGCGGGACGCCGCTGCCTTTGGTATTTAATGGAATGCGATAATGCGTCCAAGTCAAGCCGTCATTGGACAGCGAGACCCCGCTATATCGGTATGATGGGTATGACTCCCCGGGCCAGCCAAAAATCGCACGGTTCCCTATTGATAAAAACTTATTGTAGTAATCCGACCAGCACACGCTGCCCACGTTCACCGCTGAATCCGCCTGATCGGTCATAGTTGAGTTGACCCAGTTCTTGCCGTCCACCGATGTGAGAAACCCCGGGACGGTAATTCGGGAATCCACCCTAGCGCCTCTGATTTCGCTTTGATAGTGTGCATAAACACTGGCTACGAGCAGTTTTTTAACGGGCGAGTACGCGATAGTATGGGTAAGCGACTCGTCGATGGAATGGAAAATAGGCCACTCATTAGGCGTAGTCCCTTGTGTCCACGTAGCGCAATCCGATGAATAGTACATGTGCACAGGGTTTACGCCTACTAATTGCGCGTTACCAAGCCTGGAACTGCCCCCCATGATTATATACAGCCCCAAATGCGAAGCGTACACGATGTCTGACACACCGGTGTAGGCAGGAGCAGAACCGATTCGCGACCAGGTGCTGCCGTTGGTCGTCCGGTAAATCGGACGGTCTTTGCCTTCTACGATTCCTACGGCTATGGCCATCGCGTCAAAGGCGTAAATACGCGTTAATCTTATCTGCTCTGGGATAACGTACCCGCATGTCCAGTTTATCCCGTCCGCCGAGGTATAGAAAACCCCATGGCCGCTGAGTTCGGCAACGGCTATGAATTTACCCCAGGCCGCAGACCAGCATACATCATAAAACGGCTCCGCCTCGTAGCTTGTCAAGAACCGCAGCGTCCATCTAGCGGCATACGGAGCGGAATTCGCGGAGGAATAAATACACCCGTTGCCGGATATGTTGTCTATGCCGACGGCGACAAAAATCTGAAGCTCAGGCGACCAGCAAAAGGATTCTAAAGTAGGGTCTAAGGCGTTGTTTTGCTTTAGCAGACACTCTACGCCGCCTTCGTCAATATCGCTTGGCGCCATCGGATAATCCCACCGGTCCCGTAGCTCGGGGTAGTTCAAGAGGTCTATCTGCCGCCCGTCGCAAAGCATATAATCCCCTTCGGGGTCTTCGGGCAGATGATAACTGGCTGTCCTGATATCGCCCACCTTCCATCCGGTATCCCCCAGGCCGTCTATTGTGGACGCATCGTGGCGGTGTTCGCCGTACCAGACCCCATCCTTATCCAGCGGTTGGAATACGTCAAGCGGCGTGTACCGCTCTAAGTCTTCTTGGGTGACGGTGTCCCCGTCACCTATAAGCTCGTGAACTACGTTGACGGTTATGTCTTCGGCGGCGGACGCCACCGCGTGAACCGTTATATCCCATTGGTTATTCGCCTGGGCGTCAAGGGTGATGTAAGCGAATAGATCGTTGCCCGAAGCGGTGCATACGGCGTAAAGAATGTCGGCTTCGCGGTTGCCGGGATCGTTAATATCCGCCGCGTACAGGCCGATCTCGGTTAGCGCGTAATCCGCATCCGTGCCGGAGGCGTCAACCTGGGCCAGAACCCAGGCATCATTATCCTTGCGGGTGATCTTTGTTACCGGGAAGCGGTACACTTCGTTGATCAAGCCGGTATATCCCGCCAAATCGCCGGTAATGGTTCCGCTGCCGACGGCTATTCGCGTAAAGTGCAGTTTATCCCCGGCGTGAGCCGCCGCGAGGAGGGCCGCGCCCTGTGTTGTTATTGTCGAGTTTATTGCCATAATCCCGCCCCTTATCTGACCCTTATATAAGCGAAGGGCCGCCTTTCGGTGTAGTCCGGCAGATTGACATAAATAGGTTCAACAGGCGCGTCGGCCACGGTCACGGTGAAATCCTGGCTGTAATCAGCCGTGTCAAGACCGTTAATAATCGTTGCCGTTACAACCGCCTGACCGGCGGAAGCCGCGATAAAAATGTTCCCTTCAATAGCGGCGGCGGTACTGCCCGCGTCTTTGATAAACCAGTCTATTACACGGCGTGTCGCGTTAGAGGGGTTTACCGTTCCGGTAAGAACCAGAGGCTGGCCGGCAGTCGCTTCCGCCGGGAGCCCGTCTATGCTTTCAACCGGGATAAACGGCGCGCGGTTTACGGTCAGCGTTGCGGCGTTTGAATAGACTGTCTCCTCGGAAGCGTTGCCTGCCGCGCAGCGGTACATGTAACCGCTCATTCCAAGCGCCGCCGTCTGAGTTGTGTAAGACGCGTTCCCGCCCCCGGTGATTTCAACCCATCCTTCCCCGGCGTTTACTTCCCATTGGTAATGAATCTCTCCGCTGTCGCTTTCGGCGGCAACGGAGAAGGTTGCCGTCTGGCCTTCCATTACGGTTATGTCTTCTGGGTGGGCGGTTATTAGCGGGGGATTGAGCATTGAATCGGTTAATACCGTCCCGTCGCCGGAAACTAAAGCCGACGACTGCAAAACGAAGGCAGGCTGTAAGTAGAACTGCGATGTGCAATTATAGTTGGATATTGCCCCGGTATTGGTAACGGCGTGCACGGTATTCGCACCGCGGGTTTCCGGGGAACAAAGCCAATAAAGCGCAGCGGTTCCATCAGTCCTGCGGGCAATACGTTTTGCGTTTGCGCTATTCGATTTAATGTCGGAGAAATAAGAGAGCTCGGAGCCATCTTTAGGCAAAAAAGTGGCGATAACGTTCCCGCCCATTTCATGTCCGCTCAAAAGAAACACGTTGGATTCCAAACCGTCCGCGCCGCTGTTGACTGTCATAGACGTGCCGTAACCAGGGCGGTACGGTATTTTAACCACTTTAACTATGCCACGGATATATGAATCCATTCGGTTAAGAAAGGTGTTGTTTAGGTAAGCGTAAACATCGCTCGCAGCGTAATCGTTGATTGCGTACCCATGCCACCGTTGAGTGGGTTCCGCTAATTCTTTAATCAGCAGCCATGTTCCGTCATTGAAACTGTCGTCATAGATATCCGACGGCTTTCCGTGATGAATGACCAGACATTCGGTCAGGGCCCCGTCAATGTTTACGAATGCAGAAGCCCCTATCGCCATATCACCCAGCGTACCCGCCATAATCCCACCTCTCTTTCAGATTTGGATATTCGTTTAAATCGATCTGCCTGCCGTCGCAGGACAGATAATCGCTTCTGGGGTATTCCGGCAAGCGGTAACTCAAAAAACGGACATCGCCTACGCTCCACCCTGCGTCTTCCAGGCCGTCAATGTCCGCTTTATCGTGCCGGTGCTCGCCGTACCATAACCCATTTTTACCTATTGGTTGAAACATCGTTAAAGGCGTGTATCGCTCAATATCCGCCTTGATCGCGTTGCCGCGCCATGCCGCGCCGGGGTTCATTACGGCCCGCATTGTCACTCTAATAACTTTATTTATGCCGCCTGACGATAAAAACGGGGGATTGGCCCCTTCATAAAGGCTTACGGCGTAAAGAACGTCTTCCCTGCCATCGGGATTTTCAACATAAAGGCCCAGTTCGCGTATGTACGCGCCGGTGAAGTCCGCGCTGTCTAAATAAACAATAATGTAGAGCTCGTTTCCAATTCTGCCGTTGTCGACGGCGTCGTAACGGATAAATTCATTTACGCCGCCGCCCACGGACAGCTTTGTCGGCTTTATATAGCGGAGCGAAGCCCCGGCCTCGGTTACGATTGATGCCCCGAATTGTTCCATTGTTCTTCCCCCGCCGGTATTATTAACTCGTAAAAGATATCCGCGAACACACCGACATAAGGCGTGACCGGATCCGCGATTGTAACGGCGGTGTCCTCGCCGGGTAGGCCGATAAAGACGATGTCGTCAAACCAAACGCCTATACCCTGATACAGGTTCAACGTTCCGCGAACCAGGATAATGACGAACTCCAGCCAGGAGCGGGTATTCTTCACGCTGAAAATCGCCGCGATCAGGTTGTTAAACGTTTCGTCGTCCTCAATGGCTTCCTCGGTTTCAACCCGGAAGAATCCCGGTTCGCCGCCGTATTCAAACCACTCTTTAACCGTGGCGTCGCCGATCGTAGCCTTGACTATTTCTTCAACCACGGCCGGCGTCCCTTTTCTGAAATGCCGGTCCAGCGACCTTTGAACCAGTACCCGCTTCACCTCGACAGACATCTGGGGGTTATAAAAGTCAACGTGGAACTGCCATGCCAATAAGTCCAGCAGCAGGGAATCCGTCAGCTCGCCTATGCGCGGAAGAATGGACAGATTCGGTATTTCGGCGATCATCTCGCGGAGGGTTAAGTCAAAGGCTTCCGCCGCCAGCTTGACATTTCTATCCCCCGCGATATTCGGGGGCAGTATATTCAAAATGCTTACTTGATCAAGGTTAATCATCTTCAAGCCCGCCGTAGGTTATTGTCTGTGCCGCCGCCTTGCCTACCTGGTCGTGTTCAAGAACCGTGAAGACCGGCGCGTTAATTACGGCGCGTTTTACGCCCGCTTCCATAATCATATGATGAAGGACTGACGGGTTTATATCCCGGCCCAGGGCCTCGGACTGCCACTCGGCAAACCTTGCCGCGGCCTGATAAACCGCGAGTTGAATGGCCGCCGCCTGAGCGGCGTCGCTTGCGCGAATCCAGTATTTGAAGTCCACGTCATAGTCCGTCATGCGCGGAGGCATAACATGCACAAAGTCCGTCAACGGGCGGCGCGTCCTGTCCGACAGAACCGCGCGGACAGCGTCCAAAACCTCCCGCTCCGGCGCGCGGCCGCCCTTCATAAGCGGTACAACATTCACCTCAACCGGCGCGGGCGACCACACCGCGACGTCAACAATATTCGCGTTTGCGGTCTTTGCCCAGAATTTATAAGCCTCGTCCGGCCCCGCGACGGCGAAGGATTCCGGTAGCAGCTGTATACGCGCCCGGTATTCCTCAAGGCCTTCCAGGTCGGCGCCGCCTGCGCTTACGGTTATATTCACCGCAGACTGCACAAAGGGCGAGCGATCAACGATGTTCTTTATTTCACCCTCCGCGAAGCCGTTGCCGGCAGTACCCGCAACCAAACAGCTTGCCCGCACAACGCCGCTAATTTCCCCCGCAGGGATCGTCAGCGGTTCTTCTGTGGCAAAAAACAGCTTATTGTCCGGCGTCGTCCGAAAGCCCGCCGGGATCACCGTGGCGACGTTTCGCAATGTTGATAACGTGTATTCAACTACCGTTACCGCTGCGCAGGGCCTGAGCCTGGCCCCTCTGGAGCCGTACAGCAGGCCCAGGTGCTCAATCGTTTCATCCCCGGCGTAATACAAAAGATTGCCTTTGCCCGTGGCGTCTATATCCGTGTTTACCTGGGCGAGAATAGCGGCTTCGCTTAATTGCACGAGCTTCATCGGGTCAGCCGCGCCTATTGAATACGACGGCTCCCCCGAGGCCTGCCTTACCGCCTCGTAGAATTTTTTTAGTTTCGCGGCAAGCGCGCGGGCGTCACCCTCGGCAAAAAATATTTCCGGTAACGGCATTATTGCCTCACCTCAATCCTCACTGTCGGATAAACCTTCCCGTTTAACGGGTCGTTATCGAACCGCACCGCTTTAATCACAGCCCGAGGCTCATATTTGCGGACAGCCTGTATCACTTCGTTTTGAATCGCCGCTGTCGCCACAGGTGTCGGATCGTCAAGGAAAGAAAATGACAGGCCGAATTCACGGTCAAGCGGTTGAGTGCCTTTACGCGTGGTAAGCAGCGTCCGCACGTTCTGGATTATCTCCGAAACGCCTGCCGCGCCGTAAATGATATCCCCGGAAAGCGCTGAAACCTCTATCGCCATCAGTAATACTCCTTCACCGTGACTGTGACCTCGCTCCACTGCGCCTTTCCGTCCAGCGGGCGGAACGATGTCGAAACGGAGCCCACATTGTCTATGTACCAGTCATACTCGCCCAAAGGAACGCCGCCCAGAACAATCGGGAAGTGTTCCCCCGCCCGGGCGGACTTCCGAAGCGACTCAAGGCTTTCGGCGGGATCGACGCCTAGCGCGGCGGAGAAGAACATCTTGAAGGTCTTTTCCTCCTGGCCGGGGCCGAGGAACTCGCTGATTACCGCGTCGTTTATCGGGTTGTGGCTGGCCCAGCGGGTATTCACGGTTTCTTCTATTTCATTGAAAGTAAGCACGCCGTCGTGAGAGACCATGAATACCAAAGGGCCGAAGGAACCTATATGAGCCATGTTGACCTCCCATTGCGGGCGGGATAACCCCGCCCCTACGCCATAGGCGGGACGTGCTCGCCGACGCCGTCGGTATGCTTGCCGCCTGTCGTCATATCGCCGTCATTTGATATGTTGCCCGTTATGTTCATGCTGCCGTCAAGGTTAAAGCTCTCCGCTTTTATGGACATGTTCCCGGTTTCAATCGCAATGTTCGGCGATTTTATATTGATGCTGTCCTTGAACTCAATCTCCATCGTGCCGTCGGCGTTAAGGCGGATTCTATTTTCGCCGTCGGCGCTGATAATCTGATAAACGCCTTCGGCGCCGTCAACCGGCATGTTGCTTTCACTGTAATACGTCCCCAGGATAAACCCCTGTTCATTGCCGTTCGGCAGGCGCATGGACGCCACATGGTCGCCCTTTTGCGGGATGAAAAATATCCGCCATTTCCCCGCCGCCGGAAACAGCATTTGCATGTCCGGCCCGGTGTACGGGCCTTTGGG
>JAISVU010000352.1 GCA_031271375.1 Clostridiales bacterium
CCGTTCGGCAGGCGCATGGACGCCACATGGTCGCCCTTTTGCGGGATGAAAAATATCCGCCATTTCCCCGCCGCCGGAAACAGCATTTGCATGTCCGGCCCGGTGTACGGGCCTTTGGGGCCTTTTAAATCGTCGTGGGCCGTCCTGGCCGCCCCGGCTTCGGTGTTTATGGTCGATACCTGGCCGACGCGCAGCAGATCGGCGGCTTTCTTATCCGGTTTAATATTAAGGGCGTCTGGGCGTATATTAATAACCTTTCAGGACGCGATGGGCTTTAACCGTCGTCTCGTAGCCGCTGCCGACTTTATGGGCGGCTTCGTCAATGAAATACTTACCGTCATAAACGCCGAAGCCGCTGATGTCGATTGTCGCGGCGGCCAGCATCTTCACATTGCCGGTCATAGTTAAAGAGCAAGTCCATTCCTCCCGGTTTTTTGCCCGCGCATTAACCTTAGCCTGCCGCTCTGCCTCCGAGGTGACATCGGCCCGTATATCTTCGAAATCGTCAATGGTGTTGGATACGCCGCTCTCGAGCGGGGCGGCGCGCGTAGTAAAAGCTAAAGGTGTTATTGGCAGCGTTTGGCCCCCTATTCCCAGAGCCGCCCGGTATCCGTCGCCCGCGAGGTTCCCCGGCCTTGTATTATCGCGTATCGCTTGGCCAGTCGCCGGGGCTTCCTCCGGTTCAAATACGTAATCGACGAGCTTCCCGCTCTCGGAATCCTTGTACGAGACGCCGGACGAGCTGACGCTGTCGGAGGTGTTCTGCGAAAAACTGTATTTTAATAATCTCCCCAGCGGGTTTTCATTGCCGCGGATATCGCCCGCTGTGAATGTGTCAACGGCGTCCCGTTCTTCGTAGAGTTTCTCATCGAAGAGGACGATTTGATCGTTGGTTACTTTGAGGCACACGCCGTAGTCTGCGCAAAGCCCCTGGAGAAAGGAGAGATCGGTTTCCTCCAGCTGATCCGCCCTGTCGATATTTATTTCGTCCGGGACATCGTAGACCAGCGCGAGCCTCGCGTCGTCGGCTATATTCTGCGCGACTTCGTTTAATGTAACGTCTTCCCAGGCCCTGCTTCTCTCTTCGCGCCGCAGCGATGTGCTGACGGGCATTGAAAGGGCTTTTATCGTGAATATGCTGGGCGGCCCGTTAAGGTCGCACGCGTCTATCTCAAACGCGCCGCAGTCCAGCGTGTCTGAATCCCCTTGAGCGTTCCAGTTCTCGACGTAAATCACCGCGCGGAGGACGGTGCCGGGGACGGCCTGAACGCCGCCGCCGCTTTCGGCTTTCTTTGCCCCTAGCGTCGGGGACGGGTCAGCAAGAATATCGGAAAAATCGTCGGGCATTTATTCACCCGCTTTCACTTGCAATTTGGGGTACCACTCTTTTATCCATTTCCCGTCCCTGTTGTGAACGGTAATGTTTAGTTCGTCGGCTTCGCCCGAGGCCTTATCGACAAAAGAAAACGTCAGCAGGGTTTTTGACACCTGTTCCGTTATGTCCTTGCCGTCATAAAAGACCTTTACCCTGGCGGTACGCGGCGCGGCCATTATTTATTTCTCCAGGGCGGCAAGGACGATACCGGGGAAGCCGAGGGCATTTCGGGGACGGCTAGTTCAACGCCCGCGCCGAACATGACCGTGTGCCGATGGGCGGGGTTAGCGTTTATGAGCGTATCCATAAACCCCTCGTCGCCGTAAACCTTATAACTTATCAAATCCCACACGTCGCCCTGGGTGGTTTTATATGTCCCGGCCATTAGTACGCCGCCCTTCTCCTGCGCTTATAATAATCTTCCAGTTCATCCTCAAAAGCCTTAGCGGCGGCGTTCCCGCTTTCGGCAACCCTTTGCAAGGTCTCCGCGTCGGGCTTATTGTTGAAATAAAACTGCGGCGAATATTGAATTGATATGCGCTCGGCCGCGCCTTCGCCATGCCGGCGGAACAACCCTTGAGCTATCGCGGCGGGCGGCGCGGTTTTTTTCTCCTCGCTGCTGCGCGTAACGGCCTGGAATTTAATAACGGTTGCCGGAAACGGCGTTTTTCCTCTGACGTCCGTGTAATTCCGGGCGGTTTCGCCGGCTTGTTTCACCGGCATATTGATAATCTTACTTGTTTCTTGTGAGTATCCGCCTATAATCCCGGCTTGCTCCCAAATGCGGCGTCCGCCTGCCGACCTGTCCAGCGGAACGACGGCTTCCGCGCCTTTTTCCGCGATCTCGGCGATGTGCCTGACGTTAAAAATACCGCCTTCGGCGTGGGCGGGAAGAGATATCGGAGTAACTTTAGGAGGCGCATCGTAAACGGAACCGCCGCTTCGCGCCTCTTTCAATCCTTTGAGCGAATCCAGCGCTCCGCTGACGCCGTTCTTGATTTCAACGGCCAAGTCACGGAAATAATTCGTGATATTGCGTATGGATTTTTCAAAAACGTCTTCGATGGGGCTTGCGACGGAGCCCTTGAACCACGGCTTCATGCCGCCCCAAACGCTTTTTATGTCTTTTAACGCGGTTGTAAAATAACTGACGATATCGGTTGCGGCGGTGTCTGACGCGGCTGTGACCGGCGCGATAACCGAGGCGTCAAACCAGCCCGGGAGCGGCGTCCACGGGTTTTCATTGATGGCAATACTGTTAATTAAACCCTGCGCAATGCCTTGCCCGGCTTCCTCCGCCACCGCCGACGCGGGATTCAGCTTCCACCAGTCCTCAACATCGCTCCACCAGGAGGTAAACCGGCTGCCGATCTCCGTAAATAACGAGGATTTTGATTTAACCCCCTCGTCAAGCCCGGTAACGATGTTTATGCCAAGCCCTTTCATGTCCAAAGAGAAAGCGCCCTTGAGCGATACGGCGCTTTGATTGCTTACCAGGGCTTCGATTTCCCCCATTAGGTTGGTGTATGACTGCAGCATATCCCGCGCTTTTTGCATTTCCGGGACGGCGGGGTTTAGTTTCTCGGTAAGCCCGGCGAACTGTTTATAGTTTTTGCCTATGTCGTCAGTCAGCTTTTCAATCGGGTCTTTCGTAAACCAGCCGATAATCGTATCTACCGTTGACGCAAGGCCCGATATCGCGCTGGCCTTTGAATACGCGACAACGTGCCCCGCGAATATCTCCATAAACGCTACAAAGTCGCTCATATTCTGAGAGAGAGCGGGCAGCTTCCCGTTGAGTTCATTAAGCGCCGGGGCGAGACTGTTACTCAGCTGCCCCGCGACGGCGGCAAGGCTTTCCGTAAAGATAATAAACGCCGCCGCAAGTTCGACCAATATCGCGGTGCCTAGCCCGATAGCCAGCGGAAGCAGGCCCGCGCTTGCAACAGCGGCCACGCCAAGAGCGGCGGTGACTACGCCTATGCCTATCAGCAGCGCGGTTCCCAGGCCTATAGCCTGCGCAATCGTCTCCCCATTCGCGAGAACGGGTTCCCACGCCTGCCTTATTTTACCGAGCCCTTCTCCAATTAACCATATTTCGGCGATAAATAACCCCGCGGCTATACCAATTTCGGCAAGTATCGCAATGCCAAGCGCGATATTTACGATAAGCGGCGTGCCGACAGAGCCAAGAGCCGCCGTCAGAACGCCAATCGCCGCAAGAATCGCCGTACCCAAGCCCATCGCTATCGCGACGCTGGCCCCGTTGTCAATGACGGGCTTCCAGGCAATGCCTGCCTGTTCAAGCCCCTTACCCAGAAGGGTGATCGCTCCGGTTATAAGCAGAGCCGCCGCCGCGACCTCGGCGATTATAACGAGCCCCATCGCGAGGTTCTTGGCGAGGGATTTGAGCCCGGAAAACATGCCGCCGCCGGTTCCTCCCGCCGTCTTGCCAGCCGCCGCCATATCGCCCGCCGCTTTGCCCGCGGCGCCTGCCTTCCCGAAAATCCCCCCGATAAGGGAACCCAGCGGCGAGACGGCGGTTTTTATCACTTTAAACAACCCTCCGACGACCTTTAAACCGGAGATAAAAGTAGGCGCGACTGCCAATCCCCCGACAACCAGCGCCACGTTCTTCCATCCGCCCAGGAAATCCTTAACCATTACGACTTTATCCCATAATTCGGTTCCGAATTTACTTATTTTCTCTATAACATCCGGCAGTTTACGAACTACGTCGCCCAGCCATTTACCGAAATCTTCTCCCAATTCGCGTATCGCGGGAAGATTGCCTTGTATCTCCCCCGAAAGAACATTAAAGGCCTCCGCCAGCGGGCCTATCGCCCCGGAAATGAACTGCGTCTTAATACCGTTCACGCTGGCCATCAGCTCGCGCTGATTGTTTTCGTAGGCGTCGGCGGCCTGGCCGGTAGATTCGTCAATGACCGTTCCCGTGCGCCTCGCCTGTTCCATGTATTCCTTCATCGCGCCGCTGCCGTCCTTGAGGGCGCCCATCATTTCAAGGCCCGCCGACTTGCCGAACAGCGCTATCGCTACGCGCGTGCGCTCTGCGTCTCCGGGCAGTGACTTCATATAATCGGCGACGCGCTCCAGTGCTTTTTCCGGGGCCATTTTAGAGAGCTTATCCGCCGAAAGGCCTACGTCGGCCAACGCTTTTCTGTAGGATTCGTTCCCCGCCGCGCCTTGCCGCGTAACCCTGGTCATATATTCGATAGCCGTTGAGTATGTGGAGGTTTCGACGTTAAGCTGCTCCAGCGCGTACTTTAATTCCTGGTAAGCCTCGAAGCCGATATTCATTTGAGCGGCGGCAGTTCCCGCCTCGTCGGCTGCGTCTACGACGGAGTTAGCCATACCGACCATCGCGGCCGTCACGCCGCCGACCGCGCCGACAACGCCAAGCGCGAGCTTGGAAGCGTTGCCCGCGAACGTCTTCCAGTCCTGGCCCAGCCGCTTCGTTGAGTCTTTCAGCGCGGCAATTTGCTTGCGCGCGGCTCCGAAGGCGGAGTTAAGCGTCGGGTCGGCCTTGCCTCCGACGTTGAAGACAACTTCCCATATGGACTTACCGCCGCCCTTTACCACTCTGCTCCGCCTCCGCCATGTTTTTTTCGGCTATGTCTTCAAAAACGCCGTGCCAGCGCAGCAGATCACCCAGCGCCATCTCTTCAAGCCGGGTGAAGTCCGCGTTCCCCGCCATACTAAGCCCCGCGATAAGATACCGCGGGGCCTCGGACGGGATATCGGTGAAGAACGGGTCTATTCCTCTTCCGGCTCCGATCCCGGAGCCGGAAGCATAAAAGCCTCGCCGCCCTCAACGAGGATGTCGTCATCCTCGCCTTTGCGTGTGTACTGGTTATAAAACTCCTGCGGGTCACGGTTGTTAAAATACGCGGACACGGTCTGCCAAACGGCGTCAAAGTCCGCGGAGCGGAGCTTCATCAGCGCATCGTATTTCACGCCGGAAATGCTGGCCGCGATGTGAGCGCAGTATTCGCTGCTCATGTTGCGGATTATCGTGGAGATGTTGCCGTTGTTGAACGTCTCGCGCTCCGCGGCTATCATCATCTTCGCGGTAGTTTTACCGAAATCCAAGCAGACTTCGGATATATCCTGCCCGTCGTATTTAAAGGGCTTTTTAAGCGTGATAATTACGATTCCTTCGAAAATATTCATTTTGCCCTCCGTTAAAGCCCGATATTGGCCTTCATTTCCGCCAGCAGGTCAACGCCGTTCACTTTATGAATTGGTGTAAAGGGATCCCACTGCAGTATCTCGTCGCCGTCAAGGAAATGCTGACAGTAGTAAGCCTGTATCTCCACGCTGGCGTCGCTGGAGGCCTTCTGCTCGGCCTTGCCGGGGTCGCTCTTGGTTATCGGGCCCTTGATGACCCAGCGGTCAGGCACGTTTTCAATCGCATGGGTGTCGGGGTTCGTTACGGCAAGGTCTCGCCGCAAGTCAAGGGTGATTGTGCCTACGCCCAGCTGAAAGAACCGCACGGCCTTGTCGTATATATGCGGAATGCTGATCGCGACCGGACGCGGCTGCATCATGCCGTGGGCAGGCACGTTTATCTCGCCGCCGACGCCCGCGCCGCTGAA
>JAISVU010000059.1 GCA_031271375.1 Clostridiales bacterium
GACGTCGCCGCGAAGGAACCGCTGATGCCGGTTTTCGGCGCCGCCCACGGAGACCGCCAGGCGGCCTTCGCCGCGTGGGCCACGGACGGCGCGGAGCACATGGAGATAATCGTCGCGCCCCATAACAATATGACCTGGTATAACCTTGTATATCCGCGTTTTGTGTATAACCGCGCAATGCACCAGGTGTACAACCGCAAGGGCGAGGGATACTTCCGCCTGTATCCCGAGCGTCTGAGCTTTGACTTATCAATGACCTATCGATTCCTTGCGGGGGACGGGGCCGGCGACGGCTTCCCCGCGGACTATGTGGGGATGGCCCTTGCATACCGGGAGCATTTATTGGAAACGGGCGGTATCGCAGCGAAAGAGTATGACGGCGGGCCAATGCCGATTAGGATAGACTTCATTATGAGCGACGTTAAGAAGAGCGTCGTCGGAACTACGAATGTCGTAACGACCACCGCCAGCGAAGCGGCCGCGATTGCGCGGGATTTGCGTGACAGCGGGGTTATAGGCATATCGGGGGGGATGCTGGGCTTCCAGGACGGCGGCATTATGGCGGCAAAGCCCTGGGAGACTCGCTTCACCGGCAGCATCGGCTCGCGCCGCGATTACCAAAACCTCTTTGAAGAACTGGGCGGCCTGGGCATCGATATGTCGTTCTCGCAAAACTATTCGCTGATAAACAAACTCCAGATGGGTATGACCGCGAACCAGGCCTACCATATCAACAACTGGGGCGTAAGGGCATATATCTCATACGAAGCCTTTGTGCCGGTGACGGAGGTGTCTTACGCCAAGCCAACGAAGAGCGCGGAATGGCTTGCAAGGCAGGCCAAAAGCGCGGCGAACCTCGGCGCGAAATCCGTCACGGTTACGGGAATGACGCGTATGCTGATAAGCCACTACGGGGACGGGCCGACGACGGCGGAGGAAGCCGCGGAGCTGTATGAGAAAACTTTTGCGGATATTAAGGATACCGGCCTAAAGATAAACGCCGAGACCCCGAACGCGTTTTTGTGGAAGCATACGGACAGGTTCCTTCAAGCCCCGATGCTGACTACACAATACATACTGGAGACCGACGCCGTGCCATTCCTGCAGCTTGTCCTTAACGGCACGATGGAGATATACGCGCCCCACGCCAACTTCTCGTTCTATACGCAGGCGGACATCCTGCGCATGATAGATTACAACACCTACCCCTCGTTCGTGCTGACGCAAAGCCCGGCCTACCTTCTTACCGCGACGAACTCGCTGATGTATTACTCTACCGAGTATACAATTTATAAGGATATTATAATAAACGTCTATAATCAGATAAACGCCGCGCTGTCGCGGGTAGCGGGCAAAGCCTGGACAGACCGCGAGGTATATGCCGAGGGCGTTATTCTGAACACATACGACGACGGGACGCGGATAGTGATAAATTATACCGACGCGGAAATCACGGTGCTTGGGCGTGCCGTTGCGGCGCTGTCGGCGGAGGTCATAGATGAGTAGGCCCGTAAAGAAAATGAAATACATGGAGCGGCGGCACAATCTGCTGGGATACGCCTTTATGCTCCCCTGGATAGCGGGCTTTTTGATATTCACGGCCTGGCCGTTTATATATACCTTTATCCTCAGCTTCCATGACGTATCGCTTACGGTGGAGGGCTGGCAAACGGCGTTCACCGGGATAAACAACTACAACACGGCGTTTTTCAGGAACACGGAGTTCATGCCCGCGATCATCTCGTTTTTGATTATGGAAGCCACCTACGCACCGACGATTATTGTCATCTCGTTTATACTGGCGTTGCTGCTTAACAGGGGGCTCAAGTTCCGTGCAGGTTTCCGCGCCCTCTTCTTCCTTCCGGTTATCGTTATGTCAGGGCCTGTGCTGTTCCAGCTGATGGATACGGGCAGCGCCGCCAACACCGGGATAGAAGGCATGACGCTCTTTAATATGGTGTACCAGTTTTCGTCGCCGGTGGCGGAAGGGCTCGCGTATCTTTTTGAAAATTATTCTATGGTGCTGTGGTTCACCGGCATACCGATTGTGCTATTCATCAGCGGCTTGCAAAAGATAGACAACGGCGTCCTTGAAGCCGCGAAGATAGACGCCGCCACGTCCTGGCAGATTTTATGGAAGATAACCGTGCCGATAATCAAGCCGATAATCCTCGTCGCCGCCATCTTTACGGTCGTACAGCTGGGCATATATCAGTTAAACCCCGTTATGGACATGATCCAGACCGCTATATACAACAGCGTCAGCGGGCTTGGCCTCGCATCGGCCTTCGCCTGGGTATACTCGTTTATTGAGCTGGCTATTGTAGGCGTCGCGTTCCTGTTCCTGCGGGATGCGAAGGAGCAGCCGATCAAGATATTAAAGCGGTCGGAGAGGAGGCGAGCCGGACAATGACCCAGCGCCTGAAGCACATAATAAAAAAGGCCCGCCTGGTAAATATTATTATATACGTCGTGCTGATACTGATGAGCTATCAGTTCCTTTATCCGTTAATGCGCATGGTATCGCTGTCGCTGATGAGCGAGCGGGACATAATCAACCCAACCGTCAACTGGCTGCCCAAGAGCCTTACCTTCAACAATCTGCGCGTGGCCCTCGACAACCTCGCGCTGGAGAAAACGCTTGTCAATTCGCTGTGGTACTCGTCCTTACTGGCCCTGTGCCAGACGTTAGTGTCGTCATTAACGGGCTACGCCTTCGCCCGCTATAACTTCAAGTTCAAGAAGTTCTGGTTCGGGATGGCGCTAATGACCTTTATCATCCCTACCCCGGTGGTGATAATACCGCGCACGATGCTCTTTACCGTGGTGCAGGAGAACGTGACGCAGATGTTCGGCACGCCGATACCGCAGATCGTTATGGCTGTCTTCGGCCAGGGTATATATTCCGCTATTCTGATACTAATATTCTACAACTTCGTGCGCATGATACCTAAGGTGCTGGACGAGGCCGCCGAGATAGACGGGGCCAACGCCGCGCAAACCTTCTTCCACATCACGCTGCGGATGAGCCTGTCGACAATCCTGCTGGTGTTCATGTTCTCGTTCGTCTGGAACTGGAACGAGACATATATTACCTCAACGTTCCTGCGCAACAGGATTGAGCTTTTACCGGAACGGCTGCGTATATTCGACAGCATCTTCGCCACTTATGGGCAGAACTACGGCGCGGGGCAGGGCAGCGCGCAGATGCGTATTAACGAGGCGTACAAGATGTCGGCGACGCTGATATCGATACTGCCAATGCTCGCCGTCTACATGCTGGTGCAGAAGCAATTCATTAAAGGCATAGAGAATGCCGGAATAACGGGGGAATAATCATTATGAAGCTGCGGAAAGTATTTTTAACCTGTTTGTCTCTAATGCTGGGGCTGGGCCTGGGCGGATGTGTGACCCGGATGCCCGAAGATGCGGCCCTGCCGCCGGAGGAACCGGTCGAGACGCCGTCTCCCGCCACCGGTACGGCCGCAATAGAGCCGTGGAAGATAGAAGAAAAGGCCACGGGCTTCGATTACGACCCCAATAACCTCCATTACGAGCTGGTGTGGAGCGACGAGTTTGATTACACAGGCAAGCCGGACCCCGATAAATGGGGATACGACACGGGCGGCCACGGATGGGGAAATAACGAGCTGCAATACTATACCGAGGGCGGCAACGCCTATGTTGACGGCGGGAAGCTGATTATCGAGGCCCGGGCCGAGAGCATGGGAGGGCGAAATGTCACCAGCTCGAGGCTTATAACGAAGAATAAAGGCGACTGGCTTTACGGGTATATCGAGGTGCGGGCGAAGCTCCCCGCAGGGCTCGGCACATGGCCCGCGATCTGGATGCTCCCGACGGACTGGGAATACGGCAACTGGCCCGCCAGCGGCGAGATAGACATTATGGAGCATGTGGGCTACGACATGGATAACATCGTGACCACCGTGCATACGGAGGCCTACAACCACTCTATCAGGACGCAGAAGGGCTTCACGAAGGCGCATGAAAACGTGACGACGGAGTTCCATACCTACGCAATCGAATGGCTGCCCGATAAGATACGTTTTATCATTGACGATGAGGAGCAGTTTGTATTTGAGCCGCGCAAGCTCATAACGGTAGCCCATTATAAGCACTGGCCCTTCGACAAGCGTTTTCACCTGCTGCTGAACATAGCCTTCGGCGGCGACTGGGGCGGCTTGGAGGGCGTGGATATGAGCATACTGCCGGTGACGATGGAGGTTGAGTATGTGAGGGTGTATCAAGCGAAGGAGATTGACGCCCTAACGATAAAATGATTCAACCACGAAAGGCACGAAAAGCGCGAAAAAGGATTTACCGCCTTTTTTCGTGCTTTTCGTGCCTTTCGTGGTAAGTTCTTTATTTTTAGTGTTAGATATCCCCGATAAACTCCTCTTCCGACGGCAGCAACTCTTCTTCTTCCTCGGTCGTATCCGGTATCGGCACGAACTCGGTTAAATAAGCCTCTTCGGGCAGACCCGCGAGGCAGGCCGGAAGATTGATGATTACGCCGTCAATGCTATAGGGCACAGGGAGTTTTACATCAATGGTTTCCGTGATTCCGTCCCGCTCCTGCGTAACGTTAAGCGTCACATTGAAGGTTTGGC
>JAISVU010000086.1 GCA_031271375.1 Clostridiales bacterium
ATTAATGGCGTCAAGGTGGAGCCGATTGATATAAACATGGTCTTTTTCCATATCGACGAAACCGGCTTCCCCTATGAGCGGTTCGCGGATGAAATGCTTGCGCGCGGTTTTTTGGTTAACGGCGAGAGCCGCGGACCGTTACGCATGGTTACGCACAACGACGTTTCGGCGGAGGACGTTAAAAAAGCGGCCGCGGCAATAAAAGATATAGTTGGGAAATAACCGCCCGCGGACAGGGATAATATGTGCCTGTTGACTTGGATAAGACACCGTGGTATACTGAGTGCGAAAGAAGTTAATATAAAGAATGACGGTGCGCGCCGGATAAAGGCGCGAGAATAGGGAATCAGGTTAGAATCCTGAGCAGTCCTGCTGCCGTGATGACTAGCGGGTTTCGTGTCCTGTTGAAACTCATGTTTCGCCGGGACGGCCATTGAGCGATAGCTTGAGAAGGCGAAACAACCGCGCGGTCTAAGCCGGAAGACCTGCCTCATTTGTTTGTCGGCGGCTCCACAGAGTATGGAGGGCTGGTTGCTTTGTCGTGTTTATTTTTTGCGATAAGCTCCTCCCAACCCCATTCTTGGCGGAATCCCGCCGGGAATGGGGTTTTTTAGCGGGAAATATAATGACGCGAGATTATAGTCCCCGAACAATTGGCATATACCTTATAAGCTTAAGTATGAAAGTATAGAATGGAGAACGAGAAATGAGCAATTCGGAAAAAACCCTTCCGGAGCTAAGCGAATCTATTAGCCGGGTCAAAGGCCTGGATAAAGAGGCGCTGCAAAAAGCCCGCCAGCGCGCGGACAGCCTTGTCAAGCCCCCCGGAAGCCTTGGCAGGCTTGAGGAGATAGCGGTTCAGCTTGCCGGAATAAGCGGCGAGGTTTTTTATCGTCCCGACAAGCGCTGCGTTGTAATCATGGCTTCCGACAACGGCGTTGTGGAAGAGGGCGTAGCCAGCGCACCGCAGTCTGTCACCCACACCCAAACCCTTAACTTCATCAAGGGAATCACCGGCGTCGCCGTCCTTGCCAAGGCTTATAACGCCGGTCTGATGGTAGCCGATTTGGGGATTAACGCCGATGTCGATTACCGGGCGATTCTAAACCGTAAAATACGCAAATCTACCCGGAACATAGCCAAAGGCCCCGCAATGAGCAGGGAAGAGGCCGAGCGAGCGGTTATGACAGGAATAGAGCTGGCCGCCCGGGCCGTCCATGAGGGGAACAAGATGCTCGGAGCCGGGGAAATGGGCATCGGCAACACGACGACGACGGCGGCGGTTCTCTGCGCGCTTACAGGCGCGGCCCCGGCCCAGGCCGCCGGAAAAGGCGCGGGCCTCAAGGAAGAGGCGTACCGGCATAAGCTTGGCGTAATAGAAACCGCGCTACGGGTGAACGCGCCTGATTCCTCGGACCCGATAGACTGCCTCGCCAAGGTCGGCGGATTCGATATAGCGGCGCTGGCCGGTTTATACATCGGCGGGGCGATAAGCCGCGTACCGGTGGTCATAGACGGGTTTATCTCAATGGTGGCGGCCCTTGCGGCGTATAAGCTCTGCCCCTTGGCCCGGGATTATATGATACCCTCCCACGCGTCGTTTGAACAGGGATTCTCCCGGGCGGCGGAGGCTTTGGGCGTCGAGCCTTATCTTAACCTTAACATGCGCCTCGGGGAGGGCAGCGGCTGCCCGATAATGTTCGGGGTTATCGACGCCGCCTGCGCTGTTTTGCGCGACATGGGAACCTTTGAGGAAGCGTCCATCGGCGAGGAGTACATAGACGCGGTAAAAGAAGGAGACAATTTCACTGTGGTAAGCCAATGAGCATAGGCAGATATCTCCGGGGGTTTTATATGTCCTTGGGAATGTTCACCGCGATTCCGCTGCCCCGAAATAAATGGGAGGAAAGCTGCGTCGGGCTGATGATTCCGAGTATGCCCGCCGCCGGGGCCGTCATCGGCCTTATATGGGCGGGGCTGGCTTGGGTTTTGCTCCGGGCAGGCGCGCCCTCCGCGATAACGGCGGCGGCGCTGTCCCTCGCGCCGTTTATTCTAACCGGGTTTCTTCATCTGGACGGATATATGGACACCTGCGACGCAGTTCTCTCCCGCCGCCCATTGGAGGAGAAGCTCCGGATATTAAAGGACCCTCACACCGGGGCCTTCGCGGTGATTGCGGTGATGGCGCTGTTTATAATGCAATACGCGTCCTTGGACGCCATAACCGAAGGAATCGCGGATATCGCGGCCTTCGCCTTCATCCCGGTAATCTCAAGGGCCTTGTCGGCGATGGCGGTCCTATGCTTAAAGCCGATGGCCCAGAGCGGCTACGCCAGGATGTTCTATGAAAAATCCAGGACTGCTCATAAAATTGCCGTTTTGGTTATAATTGCAATATCCGCGGTTTCCTTCGCGTTACATTCCGCCTTATGCGGCATAGTAATATTTCTTGCGATGACGTTAGCCTTTATCTTAGCCGTATTCCCTGCATACCGTGAATTTTCGGGCATATCGGGGGATATAACGGGCTTCGCGCTGGTAATTAGCGAGCTGGCCGGACTTCTGGCCTGGGCGCTGTTACAATAAAAAGGAGGAGAAAAATGAAAGCAATCAACAAAATCGCGGCGTTAGCCTTAACGCTGGCTCTGGCCCTGGCAATGGGGGCCTGCACGACAATACCGGCGGCAAACGCTAATCCGCCCGCCTCTCAGCAGGCTGTCACAGCCGACAGGGAAGGCAACCCAATCACACTGCCGGAGACCATTGAGCGCATTATCTCAATGGGCCCCTCAAACACCGAGATACTCGCCGCTCTTGGCTTCGCGGACATGATAGTTGCCGCGGACAGCTACTCGGAGGGTATTGAGGGCATTGACCCGGATATCCCGATGTACTCAATGATGACCCCCGACGGGGAGCAAATCATCGACCTCGAGCCGGACGTTATATTCGTGACCGGCATGAGCAAGGCCGGAGGGGACGACCCCTTTAAGGTCGTGTCCGACGCCGGGATATGCGTCATTTATATCCCGTCAAGCTCAAGCATAGAGGGGATAAAAGAGGATATCCGCTATTTCGGGCAGGTTATGGGCGAGGAAGAGAAGGCCGGGAAATTAATAACCGTAATGGAAG
>JAISVU010000126.1 GCA_031271375.1 Clostridiales bacterium
GCCTGCTTGATACAGCTCCGTAGAGAACCCTGCCTCCGCGCATACATCAAGAACCGTGCGCAGCATATGTGCCGTGTTGCCATCGGGTTTCGGACTGCCGTTAATAGCCAGAATGTTCATAGTTTATCAAACCTTTCATGTTAATAAAATAAAAAACGGGACGGTGCTAAATTATACCATCCCATTTTAACACAGCTCCGATACAAATTCCAGAAGTAATTACGATTCTATTTCTATCCGCCTTTTGCTGTCTTTACGATCGCCCTTTTCCACGGTGACTGAAAGGATGCCGCCGTCGAGCCTCGCTTTTATGCTGTCGTGCTTGCAATTGCCGAGGCGCAGGCTCCGGCTCATTGAGCTGGAGCGCCGTTCCCTGTGGATATAATTGTCGGTTTCATTATTCACGGATTCCTGTTTGTTGACGGCGATTGTCAGCAGCTCGTCGTTCAGGCTCAACTCAATCTCGTCTTTCGTTATGCCGGGGAGCTCCGCCTCAATGATATACTGCCCGTCGGTCTCCCGCACATCCAGCTTGAAGGTTGAGGAAAAGTTCCAGCGGGGCGGCCAGCCGTCGCCGAAAAAGTCGTCCAGCTCGTTTCGTTTATAAGGCGTAAGCCATGACATGGAAAAATCCCCTTTCACGTTTTTATACATAATATGTTTTACAAACGCGCGGGGATTATTCAATTAATCGCTCAGAGTCTAGTCAGGCCTATTCACGACGCCGGTGAAGAGTATCTGGTCGCCGCCGTCATAGGTTCGGCCATACAGGACAAAGACGAAGGGCTTGTCGCACTTCATTTCGAAAGGTTCCGTCGGTTTGGGCATCGCCGCACCGGCTGCCGCTCTCATCAGCGTCACGGCGGCGGCCGTGGTTCCTTTTTCGTCCACTTCTATATAAGCCTTTTGCAGCGCGGCGGACAGCCAGACGGGTAAATCTTCCTCAATTAAGCCGCCCGTGAGCGGGGCCGCGTCTTCGTCAAAGAGCGGGACGCCCAGCTCTGTTAAGGCGTCTTTCAGCGGCATTACGCCGCTGTCTATCGTAAAGCGCGGCAGCAGGAGCTTTCCCGTCGCCGTGATAGAATCCTCGCGTATCTCATTGAAATAATCCGTAGTCATGCCGGAAAGAAGGGCGCCAGCGTCGCCGTCCTTAGGCAGGATTATCATCATCCCGCCGCCCGTAGAGAAATTGAGCGGCATGGCCTGAACCTTGTCGTCCTCATAATATGTCTGCATATCGCCTTCCCTAATCATAAACCGGGCCTCGGTATCTCCCGAGGGGGAGTGGAATATGTCGGCGACGGTGCTGTCAGGACTGAACTCCCAGCTCCACCTGTCCGAAAAGTAGACGGCGTTTGCTATGGCCGCGACAGTATCCGGGTCGAACTCCTGAACGATGTCTTCAATCAGCCCGCCTGTGTTGTCGGAAGCCCAGCGGTTGACGGTTTTCGGGGCTTCGGGGCTTCTGAAGTCCACATTCATTGAGGCCCCCAAGAAATAATCCGCGAAGTTCTGGGCGAAGTTTTTGCTTAACGTCACGTCGTCGTCCACAAAAACCGCGTTTGCGATACAGAGGGGCGAGAAAGCGTCCTTATAATATTCCTTATCCATTTCTCTGGTAAGGTCGTATAACATGCGCGAGGCGGCTTTGTTGACATCGCCTGCTTCGAAACCGGCCGCGCCGATGGCGTCAAGCAAGGCCGGGAGGCTTTCGGCGTCCGCTGCGTTAGCCAGCGCCGCCAGGGGGAGCCAAACCGAAAACGGCGAACAAACGAAGTTTTCGCCGTCCGCGTGTTCCAATAGAGCGGAGCTGAGGCGGAATGCGAAATCGTTGGCGCCAGCCGCCACAAGCCGCGAGGCTTCGTCCTGGTTAAAACCGGGAGAGATAAGCCCGGCGGCCTTAACCGGGAACACTTTTACCGCGCCGGAGCTTGGCTGCTTATTGCTTTCAATGTGGCACCCAGGGAGAACAATCCCGATGAGCAGTAATGGCAGGAATAGCCTTAAATACTTTTTGAGCATATACTCACGTCCTTTCTGTGAATTATGACGGTTTGAGCATTAAAATGTTCCCAAAAATAAATAAAAAATGCCCCGAAGGTCATTTTTGGGTTGCAAAAAGCCGGAGCATTATGATACAATCTAGGTTCTAGGTTCTAGGTTCTAGGTTCTAGCTGCCCGAGACCGGACTCGAACCGGTACGGAGTTGCCTCCACCAGATTTTAAGTCTGGAATGTCTACCTATTCCATCACTCGGGCATGAACTCCGAAAGACAGTCTAACAGTTTTTTTATAAAGTGTCAAGAAAAAATGAGGGATATACGCATTGCCTATTGATAATACTGAAGAGAGCGGGCGCGCGGCGGCGCTGGAGATATTGACGGACATATTAGGCCGGGGCGGGTACGGTAATATCGCTTTGCGGCGAGGGCTGGACGCCAGGGCGGATATGCCAAGGGAACGCAGGGCCTTTATCACGGAATGCGTTAATACGACGCTGCGGAGGCTCCTTACGCTGGATTATATAATAAACGCCGTCGCGTCGGTGAAGACGGGCGAGATGGATCCCTTGATATTAAATCTGCTGCGGATGTCCGTATGCCAGATCGCTTTTATGGACGGGGAGCCGGAGTACGCTGTGTGCGACGAGGCCGTGAAGCTGGCGGTTACGTCGGGGCGCGGGCATTTTAAGGGTTTCGTTAACGGCGTTCTGCGTAATATCATACGGCGGCTTCCGACGATTACCGCGTCCATTGAGCGGCTGACCGGCGCGAATTATCTTGAGGTAAAGCACTCATGCCCGAAGGCCGTAATAGACTGGCTCACGCCCTATCTCGGAGCGGACGAAACCGCGAAGATGCTGGAGTATATTAACGAAAACAGACCCTCTGTGACGATTTGTGTTAATACATCAAAG
>JAISVU010000150.1 GCA_031271375.1 Clostridiales bacterium
CTCCGCCAGCGTATGACCTTCGCGGTGGTATTCTATTGCTCTTTTTCTGTAGTCCTCACTGTATGCCATGTTTTATTTATCGGCATCTTTTCCCATTTGTTAAGTTGTACGGCTATAAACATCGTGTGTGTTATAAAGCTTTTCGGCATACGCGGCGGCGGCATCTGGCTCCGCTACGGGAAAGTACGCCGTCTTTTTGTCCGGGAGCGTCCAGACCGTGAGCCAACCGCGCTGCGCTCCGCCGTACAAGGTTTTTAGGAATTCTGATGCAGTTATTTTTTATCGTCCACCCCAATAAAACCCAAGCCTTCGATGGAATAATACTCTTCTTTTGTTCCAAGCGCGCACACTTTAATATTTCCGGAGTGTCCGTTGAAAAGTAACATCCACCTATCGCCTAATCGCGCATTAATCGCAATACACTCCAATTAATATACCTCCTTCATATCTCCATATTGTGAACGAACAGACGCTTCCGCAATAATTCGCACATCAAATCCAGGGAATGGCTGCGCCTCCATACACGACTTAATGTACATGATAGCGTTATTCAGCATGTCTGCGGGTAATTCAAAATCCAACTGGTCATGAACTTGCAATAATGGTAGCAGACACGGTCTATCGTGGAGTCCCTTGATAATCCGCCCAGGGCCAGCTTAAGAATATCGGCGGCGGAACCCTGTATCGGCGTATTCAGCGCGCAGCGTTCGGCAAAGGACTTTTTACCCCAATCAGCGGATATGATATTCGGCAGATAACGCCGCCGCCCAAGCCAGGTTTCAGTGTACCTTCGAGAAACGGCTTTATCTTTCGTTTCTTCCTGCCACCGCGTCAGCGCCGGGTATCCGGTCTTGAGATTGGCGATTATGTTTTCACACTCCGTAAGCGAAGTATTCAACCCCGCCTTAAATTTTAGCGTCTTCTGTAATCCTTTGGGAAACAGCCCGAGGAAGGTTCCAAAGTTACAATTCTTCGCAATCGTCCTGCGCTCCTTGTAGTTCTCGGCATTCTTATCCACGGCCTGCTCAAAAGGCATGCCATAAATAACCGCCGTGGTTTGAGCGTGGATATCCCCGCCCGTCCGATAAGTATCCAGCATTTTTTCATCCCGGCAATAAAACGCTCCAACCCGAAGCTCAATCTGGAAAAATCCAGAGAAAGCAGAACCTTACCCTCCGGCGCGATAAAGAAATTGCGGACGCCAACGTAATCGTTACCGACCCTCGGCATATTCTGACAGTTGGGCTTTCTGGCCGCGAACCTTCCTGTCTCTGTTCCAAGCGGCATTAAGTCGGGGTGTATACTGCCTGACGGAGTTTACATATTTACCGTAACCGTCAATATATGTGCTTTTGAGCTTGCCTACCTTGCGGTACTCCTGCACCAGATTGAATAATCCAACCAATTCAGGCTTGTTCGCTTCACACCACTCCGCGAGGAGCGTCATAGCCTCGTCATCAACGACCTCCTGATTTTTAGATGTGGTCTTGTTTACATGCTTTACTGCCGTTTTCGCCCGTTCCGAATTTGTTGTAAGGACAGGCGTTACAGATTCCGCCCGAATTTCCCTCGCCGGACACGCCGTCGAAGCTGCCGCAGTCCGGGGGATTATTGCCGCCTGTGTACTTCGTTTTGTAATATGCGAAGAGCGGATGGTGATATAGTATGACAGCCGAAAACTCCCTGACCGTTTCCGGCTCCGCCGGGTCCTCGCCGGGGATTTCAAACACCGTACTCCCGGCGGAAGGAATCTTGATGCGTTCAAAGCCCGTGTCCAGGCCGTCCAGTTCCTCGGCCATCATCCCGGCCATGTCGATTCTTCTGCCCGACACGATGAATCCTGGCCCGTGTCTGGTCATGATTGCTCATGGAATAGTCGGTGCTGTAGAATACAAGCGTGTCGGCAGCGGTCAGCGTCAATCCCAAACCGGCAGTAGCAATTTGCCCGACGAACACTTTTACAGCGGGATTATTCTGAAACGCCGACACTTGATCCTCACGGTCAGTCACGCCGCCCGTGATACAGGAGTAACCGACGCCGCGTTTCTCTAACAAGCCGCAGATCGCCTTAATCTCCGGGACGAACCGGGCGATAACGACCAGCTTCCGCCCCTCCTGCAGAACCCCTTCGATAATATCCTCCAGCGCAGCTATCTTCGCCGTGCTGACCCGAACCGGCGCGCCGCCGTCATCGCCGCCGACAAATCCGCCCGTAAGCTGCGATAACCGAAGTAACCGGGTAAGTATGTTGGTGACAGTCACCTCGGCTTGGCCCAGCTCGGCATAACTGTCCCTGACTAAATCCTTGTAAACCTTGACGGCGGAGGGTTCCAGTTCCACATAGCGCACAATATCAGTCGTTTCAGGCAGATCAAGACACTCGGCCTTCGTCGCCCGGTACGCGATACTGTGGAGCCGTCTCATTAGCTCCTGCTCAATCATGTGCTTCAGCACAGGCATATGCTGTCCATACCCGGCCATGTCAAAGTAACGGTTTCGGAAAGTATAGAAACTGTTGCCGAAGATGGCAGGGTTCAGAAACTTATACTGGCTGAAAACATCAATCGCTTTATTCGTGATGACCGTGCCGGTGAGCAGCAACCGGTACGCCGCTTTCGCGCCGAGGCGGTGCATGGCCTTAAAGTAACTCTACAGTCAATAAGGGCGGATGAAACTGCCTTTATAGAGAATCCAGTAAAATTGCACTCTGCAAGTCCCGACAATAATTCCCAAGACAAAAAACCAGTTAAAGTTACTTTAAGCACCTGACAATGAGCGCAAAACAAAAAATTACTCCCGGTACAAACCGGGAGTAATAACATTTTTATGAATTATGACGCATTGCTTATAGGCGCTGCGACGGCGAACGCCGCGTTTCCTTCACTGCTGCGGAAACTTGCAGCAAGTATTGATTCGGGTCTATAACACAAAGTTCGTCAAGCAGATAAATGTTGTACACATGACTGTCAAAGACATACCCGTTATCTTCAGAACCGCGTTTAGTGGGTAACAGTAAGCCGAGCTTGTTGTCATACCGCAGTGTCGTAACGGGCAGCTCGACCAGCTCCGCAAATTCTCTCACATTCAAGAATTCCCGTTCTGAATATCCGTTTTTCATATCTCCCCAGCCTTTCTTGCAATTATTCGTTGAATCAAAACTAAACATATACTCAACGAATATGTATGGCCGGTAAAACTGCCGGATAATATTATTACGCGGAAAAATCAAGCCCAGGATAGGCGGCGTTCTTATCGTCCTGGGTGACGCCGAGATAGCGCTGGGTAACAGCGAGGGAGCTATGGTTATATATTTCCATAATGTTGCATGGATATATCAACACACGCTTGATTCTCCCCGCATTAAAAAGATGCCACAAATCACATGGCACCCTCTCAGTTACTGTTAAATTTTCATTAGCGTTTAAAAAGATAGTTTTTCATGTTTATACGCTAACTCGTATATAAGCCCATTATTGGATTACGACATATCCGCCGTTCTTAATCACGTTAAACTCTGCCACACTCAGAACCTCGGTATTTGAGGCTACTCTAACTGTTATAGTATGCGCTCCGTCCGCAAGGCTGGACAGGTCAAAGGTCTGCTTATAGGCGGGAAGGCCGCTGGCGGCTGTCCATACTCCGTCAACAAGATAAGTCACGCTTATATTGGGCTTTTTGATATAGGGGGCGTAAGTCAGGAGGGTCACTGCGTTTGCCGGAATAGAAACCCCTGTTTCCAGCTTTTTGTATGTGACCGCCGAAGCGGTTTGGCCCTTTGACAGAAAGTAAGAGCCGGAAGTCAGCTCATCATAGAGTGGCCCTAGAGCCGCGTTGTCATAGAGGGTGTAACGGTTCGCCTCGTTAAGGCCCTCTACAAAAGTGTTGAAGTAAAGGATGGCCTTGACCTGGGGGTATATCATTGGCAGGGCTTGATACGTGGCCCGGAGCTGGTTAGCCGCCCAATCCGTTACATCCTCGTTATTGGTTACGGAATAGTTTTCAACCCCGCATTCCGACAGGATAATGGGCTTCCTGTCTCCGTACTGCCGGACTATCTCAGCCAGCTTCTTTACCGGGTTCGCGTACTGGTCTGTTCCGTACATAGCCTGGCCCTCGTCGTCAAGGTCGTTCCTTCCAAGGAAGTATTTCACGGTATATAATGAAACGCCCACCCAGTCCACATACTCGTCGCCGGGATAGAACATGTCATATGTAGTCTCGATATGACCTGTCGCGCCGGGGGACCAGAGCATGGCTACGTTAAGGGCCCGCTCCTTCATTATCCCCGAGACGAGCTTAAAGGCAGTCTTAAACTGCTCGGGGTCGGCCTTGTTCTGCCATACGTTCATTTCCGCGCCGAAGCGGAGAAGAACCGGTATCTTTAGAGACGCGAGATAATCGGCGGCGGCTTGGATTTTCGCGGATTCATTCGGAACAATGGGCAAAGTGCTCCCTTCCCCTGCCACGTTCCAGGCGATTTCCAGAATGTCGCGGGTTTGAGCCAATGGCCTCAGTACCCAGTCGAAGCTCTCAATAGTCTCTGTCTCATAGCGGACGTAGAACAAGCCAGCTGACGGGGTCTTTGCGCTTTGCAAAGCCTCTGCCGGGTTCTGTGTATGAACCTCTCCGTAATAGACCCCTGTTTTCGGCTCGAACTTGGCCCCTTGATATGAGACCTCGCCGCCCTCGCCTTGAATTTCGGCATATACCGAAACGCCGACGTTATAAGAGTCAATCTTATTCTGCATTATTGTCCGCACAAACTCCGTATCCACAGGGGCGTTCAGTTCCTGCCAGGCTACGGCGACAGGCAGCGCCAGCTCGTAAGCGGCTTTCGCCTTTTCATAGTCCCCCAAAGCTTCATGGGCTTCCGCCACGGATTCCGTAACGCCCCGCAGTATGTCAAGCTCCATATGCCCGCCTGCCGCCCACTCGGCGGCTTTCGCGGCAGGGTCGGCCCCAGCGAGGAACAGGTCGATAATAGCCTGGCCTGATGAAATGATTCCGTCGTTGTCGCTGGAGTTTAGCGCGGCTATGTATTTATCGTTAAGTGGCCAATAGGCCTTGTTTAACCCTGCCGCGTCCGTGGCGGCGAGAACCGTGGCGGGGGCGGATAACCGCGGCATCGCGGGGAGCAGCGTCAACGCCATGATAAATATCAATAATACAGCGATAACAGCCGATATAAGTTTTCTCATCTTGCTCTCCTTTTTTAGCGGTTAAAAGGTTCGGACTGCGCTTTACCGCCTACGGATATATTGGGGTCTGTATTGTTTTCCTCAAGCAGATACACCTCGAAAACATACGAGCCGGAACCCGCCCCCGACGTCATGTGGGATATATCGACCTGGCAGGGGTTTCCAAACGCGGGGGGAAATAATAAATCCCCCCGGCGCTCATATCGTTGACGTATAACCGTATTGCGTAAAGATAGCCCAGCGCGGCGGCCTCATCGTCGCTGATGCCCTTAGCGAAGCTTATTATTCCGTTGTTTCCGTCAACCCACTTAAGGTCATAGGGCTCTATACCGGCTTCGGCTTGAGCAGCCTGGGTCTGCTCCGGCATTGGGATGACAGATTGGACGGGCGTCACCGGCGCGGTTTCTCCGGGGACGGTCAGCCTTAATGAACGCTCGGCGTTGCTCCATTCAATCTGCCCGTACTTAGCCAGCAGCTCAAAGTCAATCAGCGTCCGGCCGTCTATCGCGAAGCTCTCTGTTTCCACACCGGAAAGATAGGTCTTGACCGTCGTATAGACATAGGGGCATTTAACCGAGCCTACCGGCATTAGGTTCTGCTCCACCGGCAGCGGATTGAAGGCGGCCCCGGAACCAGGCGTTATGGACAGCGACCAGCTTGCCGCGTCCCAG
>JAISVU010000185.1 GCA_031271375.1 Clostridiales bacterium
CGGGGCTTGCGTTCATCCATTTATCGCTGTACGACACCCTCTGCCACCGGTACGGAAAGGGCAGCGCCGAGACGGACAAAGCCCTTGAGGCTCTTAACAATAACCTGGAAACCCTGTTGGAAGCCGCAGGGGACAGGGATGTTATCTTATTCACCGATCACAGTCAGCTCAATGTCCATACGCCTCTGACGCCGAACGACCTTGTAAAAGGCGAGAATGGCTCATTTATAGAGTGCTGCGGGGGGTCGGCCTTTCTCCACGCGGGCGGTCTGGCGGATCACCGCGTCGCGCAAATCAAGGAAATCATTGCGGAAAGCGCGGGGTTCCGGCGTTTTCTTACCCAAGACGAGATGAATGAATCGGGGCATACCCACGCCGCCTTTGGCTTCTGCGCAAAGGCAGGGTACTGTTATGAACCCGCGCAGAAGCGAATGAAGGCCACGCACGGGTATCCGCTGGATATGCCGGGATACGACGTATTCTATATGGCGCGCGGCAGGGACTTCGATATGTCCGGGGCTAAAGGGAGCCTGCTGGATATCGCGCCTCTGGCGGCGAGGCGGCTGGGGCTGATAGGCGTCGGGCAACAGCTGGAATAAACATACTTAACCTTGTTTTGCTATATGGCAAGTGAGATAGCAAACGAAGTTAATATATATTTCCGAAAAACAGCCGAATATTCCACCGAAGTTGCCAAAAAACATAACTGGAATATTGTATTTGGGGATTATCCGTTGCTTTATTACTCTTCTCGTCGCCGCCGGGGCGGCTGGCATTCTGCTTCGCTCTTGCCAGCTTTTCCTGCAGGGCGGCGATGCGTTCCAATAACTCCTTAATCTTCCGCGCCTTTTCGTCCTTGTGCATCTTGTCGTTGGCCCTTATCTGGGTGAGCTGTTCGCGCAAGTCCCTTATTTGATTCTCAATCTGCGCGGCCTCACCGTTCCCCGGCTTGGAGGCGCTTTTTGCGTTTGCGGCGTTAATTTTCATTTCATTCATCCTCCAGTCAGGTTAATGTGCCAATATCGCATAATATATCGGGATACAGCGGGAGTTATTAGCACTGATGGCGTGAACAGCGGCTTTTATGCGGTGAATGTGTATTTGCGCATTCGCTTGCAATCCTTTGCCGTTAGTGGCATAATCATAATGAGGTGCGGTAATATGAAAACGGATGTCCCCGAGTTACTGTTTCCCACACGGGACGGTTTCCGCGCATGGCTTGCAGAGAATGCCGAAATAAGCGGCGGCGTATGGCTCGTGTTCGGTAAGACAAATGCTGTCGTTACGCTGTCGGCGAACGACGCTTTGGAAGAGGCTCTCTGCTTCGGGTGGATCGACGGGCAGATGAAGAGTATCGATGAGACGAAGTATCTAAAATACTTCGCGAAACGGCGCGAAAAGAGCGTCTGGTCGGAAAAAAACAAAAAGCTCGTCGAAACGCTGCGCAATAAAGGTATTATGACGGAATTAGGCAATATCGCCGTGGAAATATCCAAGCAGAACGGCATGTGGGACGCTCCGAAAGCCGCCGAGGTAACGGATGAGCAGATGGAAGCGTTTGTCGCGATGGTTGCCGGAAATACCCCGGCGTATGAGAATCTTGTCAATATGCCTGAATCCGCGCGGCGCACGTATACAAAGCGATATCTTTCGTTTAAGAGCGAGGAGTCCCGGCAGCGGGATTTTGAGAAGATAGTCGAGCGTTTAAACAAAAACCTTAAACCTATGTAAAGGAGATAATAACATGACCACGCCTAAATGGCTTGAAACGGCGATTTTCTATGAAATATACCCTCAGAGCTTTTATGACACCAACGGCGACGGAATCGGAGACCTGCGGGGGATTACCGAAAAACTGGACTATATAAAGGATTTAGGCTGCGACGCGTTGTGGATCAACCCTTGCTTCGACTCGCCGTTTAACGACGCGGGTTATGACGTGCGGGATTTTCGTAAAATAGCCCCAAGATACGGAACCAACGAGGATATGCGGCGGCTCTTTAACGCCGCGCACGAGCGTGGAATGCGTGTGCTGCTGGACTTGGTGCCGGGGCATACCTCCGTCGAGCACGAATGGTTCAAGGCGTCTATGCGGTCGGACGCCGGGCCGTATGCGAAACGCTACATCTGGTCGGATTCGCCGTGGGAGCGCTTTAACGGGATTGACAATATCTCGGGCTACCTTAACGGCGTATGCGACAGGGGGACCGTCGCGGTCAATTTCTTTTCTACCCAGCCTGCCCTTAATTTCGGCTTCGCCGAGCCGGAGCCGGATAAACCCTGGCAGTCCGCCGCCGATTCCCCCGAGGCCCTGGCTGCAAGGGCGGATATAAAGGAAATCATGCGGTTCTGGCTTTCTATGGGCTGCGACGGATTCCGAGTGGATATGGCTCATTCGCTGGTAAAAGCGGATAAAGGCTATAAAAAGACAATCGAGCTGTGGCGGGAGTTCCGGGCCTTTTTAGACGCGGAGTTCCCCGATGCCGCCATCGTCTCAGAATGGGGCAAGCCGGATCAGTCCCTCGCGGCGGGCTTCCATATGGACTTCCTGCTGCATTTCGGGGACTCGCATTATAACGACCTGTTCAGGGACAACCCCTATTTCAGCGGGGCCGCAAACGGGGATTTGACGGAGTTTATCGCCTATTATAAGAAGGTCAGGGCCGCTGCGGGCCTTGAGGGGCTTATCTGTATTCCTTCAAGCAACCACGACATGGCGCGTATCGCGCGTAAGCTCACCAATGACGAGCTGAAGCTGGCTTTCGCGTTTCTTCTTTCGATGCCCGGCGCGCCTTTTATCTACTATGGCGACGAAATCGGGATGAGGTACTTGGAAGACATGCCCTCCGTCGAGGGCGGTTACGAGCGAACGGGCTCCCGCTCGCCGATGCAGTGGGATTCTTCGCTAAACGCGGGCTTTTCCAGCGCGAAGCCCGAGGAACTCTACATCCCAATAGATACTGACCGTGCAAGGCCCAATGTTAGGGAACAGCTGGCGGATGAGAATTCTTTGCTTAACGAAGTAAAGCGGCTGATTCAATTCCGCAGGGGCTGCGAAGCCCTATGGAATGACCGGGCCATTGAGTTTATCTCGGGGGCCGGGGCTGGGCAGGTTCTCGCTTATAGAAGGGGCGGCGAAGGCGGCGTGATATGCGCCTTTAATCCGGGCCGCAAGGCGGCGGAGGCCCCGTTCCTATCCGGGTTGAAGCCGCTGTATATGATAAGCGCTTCTAAAGCGGATTTCAAAGGCTCCGTAACAATGCCTCCCCAAAGCGCCGGATTTTTTCAGTAAGCATATAGATATATTGTAAGCTATATGTTATACTAGTTATTTGGAGGCGGTTTTAATGTATTCTACGTCAACGGATTTAAAACAAAAAATACGCGAAATACAAGACTTTCCCGGGCCTGGGGTTCTCTTTAGGGATATAACGCCGCTCCTGCGCGACGCAGACGGTTTCCGCTCCGCGATTGAAGGAATGGCCGGCATGGTTGAGGACTTGGAATTTGATTTGATCGCCGGGCCGGAATCCCGTGGGTTTATCATCGGATGTCCGCTTGCAATCGTTATGGGCAAGGGCTTCATACCGGTGCGCAAAGACGGGAAGCTGCCATTCAAGACACGCCGCGCCGAGTATGAGCTGGAATACGGAAGGGCCGTCGTGGAGATGCACACCGACGCTATTATGCCGGGGCAGCGTGTTTTGCTTGTGGACGACCTCTTGGCTACCGGAGGCACGGCGAGGGCTATATGCGGTTTGGTTGAGGAATCCGGAGGTACGGTCGCGGGCCTCGCGTTTTTGATTGAGCTGTCGGGTTTAAACGGGCGCGCGGCTCTTGAAGGGCATGATGTAAGAACCTTACTAAAGTATTGATATTTTTGTTGACAGGAGGATTATAAGCGGTTATAATACCGATGTTGCCATAGAAGGCGGGAGGCTCTGCCATAACGAACATTTCCCGCTCAGGCTAGAGACATGTATATGTATATCCATGCCCCTGCCGTGGCGGGGGCATTTCTAGTTCTCAGATAGAAGGAAAACCCCCTATCAATATTGAGGAGGTGAATATATTGACGAAAACGATTACGAAGAACCAGGAAAAGAAGCGGGTTGTGATCGACGAGATCAAGGCCAAGCTGGATAAGGCGGCGTCAGTGGTTCTTGTGGACGGGCGCGGCCTTACCGTGTATCAGGATACCGAGCTTCGCAAGAAGCTGCGTGAATCGGAGGTAGACTACAAGGTCTACAAGAACACGATGATGGAGCTGGCTATTAAAGAAACCCCGTTCGAGGGCCTTTCGGATTATCTCAAAGGCCCCACGGCCGTGGCCATATCATACGCAGACGCCACCGCTGCGGCCAGGGTCATAAGCAAAGAATTGAAGGGCCTGCCTAAGCTGGAATTCAAAGCCGGAGTAGTGGAAGGCACCGCGTATGACGCTAAAGGCATACGCGCCATCGCCGAGATTCCGCCCCGGGCCGAGCTGCTGTCGCGGCTTCTTGGGTCCTTCAAGTCGCCGATGGCCTCTCTTGCCCGCGTGATAAATCAAATAGCGGAGAAGCAGGCGGGCGGCACGGCGGAACCCGTTAGCGAGACGGTTCCCGAATCTGTCGCCGAGACGGCGGCAGAGCCCGTAACAGAGTAATCTTAAAATTTATAGGAGGAAATAATAATGGCAAAG
>JAISVU010000188.1 GCA_031271375.1 Clostridiales bacterium
GTCGTAACGCGTATATTGGGCGAACTGCGCGTGTTTTCGCTGGCCGGTTCCGAGCTGGGGAAAGCCCTTGCCGCAGGCTTCATTGAGGTAACGAACGGGGTAAGCCTGCTATCGGAAACGGCTCCGGTTAAGCTCGCTTTAATCAGCGCCGCAGGAGCTGTCTCCTGGGGCGGCCTGTCGATACACGCGCAGTCCGTAAGTCTTTTTGCCCATACGGATATAAAAGCCGCGCCGTACTTCTTTGCAAAGGCTCTTCACGCGGTACTGGGCACGGCTTGGGCCGCCGTTCTCTATCCCCTGTACGAATGGCTTAAAAGCAAAGACGCCGCGCCGGTGTTTTCGACGTTCGCAGACGCGGTTTTCCCTGTCCAGCAGTTGCAATACTCATCAAAAATCTTCTTCCAATCCCTGCTTATCCTGTTCTCCGCGTCGCTCCTTATAATCTTCATCAGAAAGTTAAGCCGCAGATAATTTTTCTTGAATAGCGGCCAATTTTCAAGTATTCTTATAATGTACAAACCTATTTCGCGTCTCTAGTACGGAGGTGGTATATTGCGTCATCTGCATTTTTATCCCGACCAGACGAAAATCATCAGCTTTCATCCCAGGGTGGTGTTCACCGGGACGCTGGAGGGCGGCCCAAACTGGTCCAACGGTATTCACAGCCACAATTTTTGCGAAATTATGTATATTACGGACGGCTCCGGCGTGTGCGTTATCGAGGGCGTCGAGTACCCTGTCCGGGCCGGGGACATCATCGTGTACAACACCGGCGTGTTCCACGAGGAACGCAGCGCCGGCGAACGCTTGTCAATACTGTTCTTTGCCGCTGATATTCAAATACCCGGTATGGCGGCGGGATGCGTCGTGCCGGAAGACGCGCCACCCATTATCCAGGCGGGTAGCTATGACGAAACGTTGAAAACCTTTATATCCGTGATGGTAAGCGAGCTGGAGCAAAAGCAGGCGCATTACAAGGCAATTTCTACGCATATCGCGGGCCTGTTCTGCCATTATATCCTGCGCCTTTACGGGGTTAAGCTGGAAAACCAGGGCCATTCCGAGATATGCCAGCGGGCGAAGCAATACCTAGACAACCATTACCGGGAAGACATAAACCTAAGCCGTATAGCCGACGGCGTCCATCTGAGCAAATATCATTTCATCCATATCTTCAAGGAGCATACCGGGATGACGCCGATGAAGTATCTGCTTTTCGTCCGTATGTCCGCGGCGAAGGAGCTGCTCGCCCGCGAAGGGCTTCCCATCGGCGAGGTTGCCGCTGCCGTGGGTTACGAGAACGCGCTGGCCTTCAGCCGCGTATTCAAAAACAGCGAAGCGATATCCCCCACCGAATACCGTAAAAAGGTGCTCGATCTGCGTAATAATCAAAAATAATAAATATTGTAGGATAAATCGAACAATTTATGCTATTGAAAAGCGCATTGTTTTGTGCTACACTTACAACAGGTGGTGACGCTGGACAATGGATAAGATGAAAAATGCCGAAGACAGTGGGTTCGTACTGGAAATGATGGGAATTGACAAGCGGTTCCAAGGCGTCCACGCCTTGAAGGGCTGTTCGCTTAACCTAAAGCCGGGCGAAGTGCTTGCGCTGGTGGGCGAGAACGGCGCGGGCAAATCCACGATAATGAAGGTGCTTACGGGGATATACAGCGCCGACGCCGGCGACATATATTATTTCGGCAGGAAGTCCGTGTTCAAAGCGCCCAGGGACGCGCAGCAGGCGGGCATCTCCATCGTTCACCAGGAAATGAATCTTATGAACCATCTGACCGTGGCGCAGAATATCTACATAGGCAGGGAAAGCGCCGGTTTCTTCCTCAACGACGCAGGGATCAATAAAAAGACCGAGGATTTATTCAACCGGCTAAACGTGAGCATAAACCCGCGCGACAGGGTTATGAACCTCACCGTGGGCAAGCAGCAGATAGTGGAGATCGCTAAGGCCATATCATACGATTCCAAGGTTATCGTCTTTGACGAACCCACCGCCACGCTGACCGACGCCGAGATCGACACATTGTTCGCGATAATCGCCGAGCTGAGGGACAAGGGCGTCGGCATGATCTATATATCCCACCGCATGGATGAAATTAAGCGCATATCAGACCGCGTCACCGTTATGCGGGACGGGGAGGTCGTGGGTACAAGGAACACCAACGAAATCGAGATAGACGAAATCATCCAGATGATGATAGGACGCCATACATATGAGGAGCCCAAGACCGCGAGCCAGGTTCCGGAAGACGCCCCGGTGGTGCTGAGGGTGGACAACCTCGGTTCAAAGGACGTTTCCGGCGTGTCGTTCGAGCTGCGGCGAGGGGAGATTCTAGGCTTCGCGGGGCTTATGGGCGCGGGGCGCACCGAAGTCGCGCGGCTCATCTTCGGCGCCGACCCACGGACGGGCGGCGAGGTCTATGTAAACGGGAAGAAAGTCCATATCAAATCCCCCAGCGACGCGGTAAAGCACGGTATAGGCTATCTCTCGGAAGACCGCAAGCGCTACGGGCTGGCTCTGGGCCTGCGCCTTGCCGACAACGCCGTGCTCGCGGCGCTGGAACAGTACGTCTCCGGCCCCTTCCTTAACGAGCCTAAGATAAAGAACGTATCAAAAGAGTATGTGGACAAGATCAGCATAAAAACCCCTTCGGTGGATCAGACGGCGAAGAACCTCTCCGGCGGGAACCAGCAGAAGCTGGTTATAGCCAAGTGGCTTATCCGCAACTGCGACATATTAATATTCGACGAACCCACCCGAGGCATCGACGTAGGCGCGAAGAGCGAGATATACAAGCTGATGAACAGCCTGGCCAAAGCCGGGAAGTCCATCATTATGATATCCTCGGAGCTGCCCGAGCTCTTCCGCATGAGCGACCGCATTCTGGTAATGTGCGAAGGCCGCCACACCGCGACGATAAGGATTGAGGAAGCGGATCAGCATTCGGTGATGCGCTACGCGACACAGAAGGTAGTGTAGGTAAAGCAATGAATAACTAATGATGAAAAATGAATAATGAGGTTGATATACTTGAAGTTCCAATGGGATCCAGTAAAAAGCGAAACAAATGTTAAGAAACACGGTGTGAGTTTTGACGAAGCCGAGACAGTATTTGAAGATGAACGAGCCGTCACGGTCTACGATGATTCACATTCCGGCGATGAAGATAGATTTAATATCATTGGAATAAGCAGAAAACTGAGAGAACTGATGGTATGTTATTGTTATCGAAATGGAGAAAATATAACTCGGATAATATCAGCACGTAAAGCAACAAAAAGAGAATCCGCTATTTATGAAAGGGGAATGAAAGTATGATAAAAGAGCTGACCGAAGACGATTTCGCCAAAGGCGTCAAGAACCCCTTCTTCGATAAAATAATGACTAAAACTGAGATAGCTCTACGAAACGAGGATTATGAAACCTTCTGCGAGGTCGGGAAAATGAACAATGTCCCGGCGGAAATGATTATGCGGAACTGCCTCGCCGACTGGGCGGAAAAATTCCGCAACCACGATTAAATAACGTCTGGAGGCTAATATATGTCATTCTTCAAAAACATCCAGCTTCAAAAGCTCCTGGCCATCGCCGCGCTGCTGATACTGTACATATTCTTCGCCGTTTTTGGCAGGAACTTCGCCTCAACCTCGACGACGCTGAACATTCTGTCGTCCTCGTACTATATCGGGTTCCTGGCGATAGGCGTTACGTTCGTCATCATCACCGGCGGCATGGACTTGAGCATAGGCGCGCTGATGATGTGTTCGGGTTTGATAGGCGGCCTTCTTTACCGCACGGTCGGCCTGCCGCTCTGGGTTTGCTTGATCGCCGCTGTGGCTTTTGGAACGCTTGTCGGCTTTATAAACGGCATACTGGTGACAAAGATGAAATTACCGCCGTTTATCGCCACACTGGGGACGATGATGGTCTGCCTGGGTTTTGGTTCCATCATCACTAAAACCAACACAATGTATTATCCGAGTATCAGCGTCGCGGAAAAGGACAACTGGTTTTCACGCGTATTTTTGAAGACGCAGCAGAACTTCCCGATGGGTTTGGTGTTCTTGGTTGCCTTCTTTGTTATAGCTTTTATCGTTCTCAATAAAACCAAGCTGGGCCGGTATACGTTCGCGGTGGGCAGCAACGAGGAAGCCGTCCGCCTTTCCGGTGTCAACTCCGATAAATGGAAATGCGTAGCGTATGTTATAAGCGGCTTCAGCAGCGGGTTAGGCGCGATATTCTACGCCGCAACATACATGGTCGTCATCCCGAACACCGGCAACGGAATGGAGCTTGACGCCATAGCCGCCGTGGTTATCGGCGGCACGTCCCTCGCCGGCGGCGTGGGCTCCCTCACCGGAACAATGATAGGCGTATTTATTATGAGCGTTCTGTCAAACGGCTTAATCTCAATGAGACTGCCGGCGCCGTATCAGACTTTCTTCACGGGCATCGTCGTTATCGGCGCTGTTCTGTTGGATAGATACCGCACGAAGAAGGCGAACGAAGTGAAGAAAGTGAAGATGTAAAAACAAGGAGGAAGGTAAATGAAGAAACTGATCGCGGTTGCACTGGTACTGCTGCTGGCTGTCGGCGCCCTCGCCGGTTGCGCGACGCCGCAAGGCGGTTCGGAAGAAAAGATGTACATATCCGTCGTCTCAAAGGGTTTCCAGCACGCTTTCTGGCAGGCCGTTCTTAAAGGCTCGGAGGACGCCGCCGCTGAGTTGGGCGTCGAGATGTTCTTCACCGGCCCCGAAAGCGAGAGCGACGTAGCCCCCCAGGTCAACATGATCAACGCCGAACTGGCGAAGGATCCCGCAGCGATAGCTTTGGCAGCGCTGGACACGCAATCCGTCCTGTCGCAGCTCCAGGAAGCCCAGGACAAGGGTATTCCGGTTATCGGCTTTGACTCCGGCGTTCCGAACGCTCCCGAAGGCCAGATCGCCGCTACCGCTTCAACCAACAACGACAACGCCGCCGCTCTCGGCGCGGAGAAGATGTTCGAGGCTATCAGCGAGGCCGTCGCCGCCGCCACAGCCGACGCTCCCGTCGTAATCTCGGTTCTGTCCCAGGATGTAACAAGCGCTTCGATCCAGGGCCGCACGCGCGGCTTCGCCGTTAAGATGGCGGAACTGGCAGGCGCAGTCAACGACAGCGTCGCCATCACCGGCGGTTATGACGCGATTAACCAGGGCGAAGCCGGAGCCGCCGTTGAAATAAACGTCGTTGTCGGCGCTACCCCCGACATCACCGACATGACCAACGCCGCCAACGGCTTACTCAGCGCCGAGAACCTTATCGGCGTGTTCCTCTCCAATGAAGGCGCAGTGAACGGATTCCTTGCCGCGCTTAACTCCGGTTCGGTTGTCCCCGAAGGCGTTGCGGTCGTAGGCTTTGACGCCGGTTCGGCTCAGAAGGCCGCCGTCAGGGAAGGCATTTTCATGGGTTCCATCACCCAGGATCCCTACTCCATCGGATATATGGCCGTTGAGCTGGCCGTCGCCGCCGCGAACGGTGAGGAAGTGGCCGACGTTGACACCGGCGCGAAGTGGTACGACGCTACCAATATAGACGATCCCGACATAGCGCTGTTGGTATACGATTGATTTGATATTTAGCTTTCACAAAGGGGCTTATTAAAGCCCCTTTGTCTTATCTTGATAATCAACAGGCGGTGAATAACATGCTGAAAGGCATTCCGGCGGTCGTTTCGCCGGATTTGATAAAGATATTAATGGAAATGGGACATGGGGACGAGCTGGTTCTGGGGGACGGAAACTTCCCCAGCGCCGCGTATGCGAAACGGCTTGTCCGCTGCGATGGGCATGGCGTTCCCGTGCTGCTGGACGCCATTCTTGGCCTTATCCCGCTGGATAGCTATGTGAGCTGTCCGGTGGCTTTGATGGCGGTAGCGGACGGCGATAACACGCCCAAGCCATCTATATGGGATACATACGAGGATATTATTAAGAAACATGAGCAGCAAGCTATTGGGGTTGAATATATGGAGCGTTTCGCGTTTTACGAGAGGGCAAAGGCCGCTTACGCGGTGTGCGCCACCGGGGAGAGTGCGATATACGCCAATATTATACTTAAAAAAGGGGTCATAAAGTAAATGGATTATCCCAAGATTGGCATACGCCCGACGATTGACGGCCGCAGGGGGCCGATGAAGGTGCGGGAATCCCTGGAAGGGCAGACAATGGCAATGGCTGAAGCCGCGAAGAAGCTGATTGAAGCCAATATCTTCTACAGCGACGGCAGCCCCTGCCAGGTCGTTATAGCCGACACAACCATCGGCCGCGTCGCCGAAGCCGCGCAATGCGCTTCCAAGTTCAAGCGCGAAGGGGTGGATATAACGCTGACCGTGACCCCATGCTGGTGCTACGGCAGCGAGACTATGGACATGGATCCGCTGACGATCAAGGGCGTGTGGGGCTTCAACGGAACCGAGCGGCCCGGAGCCGTATATCTGGCCGCCGTATTGGCCGGTCACGCGCAAAAGGGCCTTCCGGCGTTCGGCATCTACGGGCGGGATGTTCAAAACCTGGACGAGGTTGCTGAGATACCCGCCGACGTACAAGAGAAGATACTGCGTTTCGCCCGGGCTGCCGTAGCGGCGGCGACGATGCGGGGCAAGAGTTATCTGCAAATCGGCTCTATCTGCATGGGGATCGCCGGTTCGATTATAGACCCCGCTTTTATTGAGGAATACTTGGGTATGCGCGTCGAATCCGTCGACGAGGTGGAGATCATCCGCCGCATGTCCGGGGGGATTTACGACGAAACGGAGTTCCAAAAAGCCCTAGCCTGGACGAAGGCGCATTGCAAGGAGGGCTGGGACAAGAACCCCGATTTCGTAAAGAGTTCCGATGAAACGAAGGCCGAGAACTGGGAATTCGTCGTCAAGATGATGTGCATTATCAAGGATTTGATGGCGGGGAACAAGAACCTCCCCAAGGGCCGGGAAGAAGAGATGGCAGGCCACAACGCGATAGCCGCGGGATTCCAGGGCCAGCGCCAGTGGACGGATTTTTACCCGAACTGCGACTTTCCCGAGGCGCTTCTTAACTCCACATTCGATTGGAACGGCGCTCGAGAGCCCTTTATTCTTGCCACTGAGAATGATGTGCTTAACGGCATCGGAATGCTCTTTATGAAGCTGCTGACAGGGCAGGCGCAGATGTTTTCGGACGTGCGCACATACTGGAGCGCCGATGCGTGCAAGCGCGCCTCAGGCTTCGAAATAACAGGCAAAGCTAAGGAAAACGGCGGGTTCATCCATCTTATCAATTCCGGCGCCACGGCGCTGGACGCCACCGGCGTATGCAAAGACGCCGACGGCGGCGCGGTGATGAAGCGCTGGTGGGATGTTACTCAAGCGGACATCAACGCAATGACGGACGCAACGGCCTGGTGTCCCGCCGATAACGGGTATTTCAGGGGCGGCGGTTACTCCAGCTCGTTCACCACAGTAAGCGAAATGCCGGTAACGATGATACGGCTTAACTTGGTGAAGGGGTTGGGGCCTGTTTTGCAAATCGCCGAGGGCTGGACAGTCGCGTTACCCGAGGCGGTAACGAAAACCCTTATGGACCGCACCGACCCCACATGGCCCTGCACCTGGTTCACGCCGCGCTGCGACGGCAAGGAGGGGAGCCCGTTCAAGAGCGCCTATGACGTTATGAACAACTGGGGCGCTAACCACGGGGCCGTCAGTTACGGACACATCGGGGCGGATTTGATAACCCTCTGTTCCATCCTTCGTATACCGGTGAACATGCACAACATCCCCGGCGGCGATATCTCCCGGCCCGCCGCATGGAACGCCTTCGGCACCGCCGACAGAGAGCAGGCGGATTACCGCGCTTGCGCCGCTTACGGGCCGATGTATAAATAGCAGCCTTTCTTTGTGTTCTTTGTGTCTTTGTGGTAAATGAGTTTTACACACAGAGGCACAGAGACACAGAGGAGGAGGGGTAATTAATACACAGGCAGTTCATTCAACGACTTGAACTCATATCCCTGCCCCCGCAGATAATCGATCGCATCGCCCAGGGCTTGCGTGTTCGATTCTGACACGGCGTGAAGCAGGATAACGCATCCGTTGTGATAATACTGGGTTATTTGGTCAAAGGCGGCCTGCTTTCCCGGCTGTTTATCGCGGTTCCAGTCCTCATACGCAAAGCTCCAAAATACGGTTTTATAACCCATCTCCTTTGCGAGGCTCAGTACCCGCGCGCTGTATACGCCTTCCGGCGGGCGAAAATACATCCCCATATCGTAACCTGTGGATTCTTTAAAAGCCCTTGCGGTCTCCTCCAGCTCATAACGGAATTCGTCGTCGGTTAATGTATGGCTGGGCTTATGGCTTACGGTGTGATTGGCCGCTATATGCCCTTCTTCCACCATGCGCTTGCACAGCTCGGGGTTCCCGGTTATGAAGGGCTTTGTCATAAAGAAAGCCGCAGGTACGTTCTTTTCCTTTAAAATATCAAGAATAGCAGGAGTGAACCCGTTTTCATAGCCCTCGTCAAATGTCAAATATAAAACCTTAGAAGTAATATCTCCCAGGTAATAACCGTCAAACTGGCGGATATCGAAATCCTGCGTGGCGGTTGGGGGCTGCAGATTCTTGTTTTTACCGAACCACCATGCCATGAGGTCGTTCTTGAGGGAACCGTCGTCATTGAAGGGGCTGCCGTACTTGGTATTGAACGGGTTCGCCACGCCCGACGGTATGTTTTCAATAACAGGCGGGGTATACGGCGTCGGCTGCGGAACCGTTTCTTGGGCCGGTTCCGGCGGCAGGGCTGGCTCCGGCTCAACCGTTGGCTCCGCAACCTCCGCGTTAAAAACCTGAACATCCTCCGGTTCGGCGTTTACAGCAGGCTCCGGCGTTGGAGATACCTTAGCCATACATCCCGTCAGAGTAATAATCATTATCAATAGTAAACATAATTTCTTCATATCGCACCTCGCTTATGTCTTAGGTATTATTCTGTTTACAAATCATGTATTTTATTCAGTATTACAGCATGACTTTGGGTCTGTAACCGTCACCGGTCGGGATGTACAGCGCGGCAGGCCTGTTATCCGGCGCGGTAACCAAAAACATCCCCCCGCTCTCAGCTTGTACCGGTCCTTCAAAGTCCCGTTCATTCAGCGTTCCCCCGTTAAGCAGGCGCTTGAGCGCTTCCGGTTTAATCCGCGCCTTCTCCAGCCCCTTGATAACAGGGATACTCTCTATGGGCATAATAAGCTCGTCCAACCGTCCTGAAGCCGCGTATTCCTTGATGTCTTCAACCGACACCGCGCTTTGCAAAGAAAATCCGCCCGCCTCTGTGCGTATAAGCCGCCCCATATGAGCCCTAGCCGTTAATCTCCTGCCCAGATCCTCGCACAGGGTACGCATGTAAGCGCCTTTGGAACAGCGCACACGCAACCTGGCCCGCTCGGGCAAGGCCAGCTCCAGTATATCCAGCGCATAAATAGTGACGGTACGAGGCGCCCTTTCCAGCACCACGCCCTTCCGAGCCAGTTCATACAGTTTCCTGCCTTTAACCTTTAACGCCGAGTACATTGGCGGAATCTGGCTGTACGCCCCCAAAAAAGACGCCGCCGCTTCCGCGACGGCCGTTTCTCCCGCCGTCAGCTTCCCTTCCGCCGTTACCGCTCCCGTGGCGTCCTGGGTATCCGTCTCGGAGCCGAACAACA
>JAISVU010000296.1 GCA_031271375.1 Clostridiales bacterium
GTCAACTTTTTGTGCGGTACGTGCCATGCCTTCGCCCCCCCTTTGCCTTTCAAGGAGTATTGTATCACGTTTATTACCATTATTCAATTGTTATTTTTATTTATGCGGTTAAACACTAGAATAATTACGTAGCATATCATCACAAAAGAATATCAAGCCTCATATGTTGTATAGGACAAATACCTTATCGAAAGAAGGATAAGAATGGACGTATGGGGACGCTTAAAGGCTTGCCTTGATTACCCGTTTGAGGTGGCGCTTGAGACTACGGGACGTTGCAACGCAAGGTGCGATTTCTGCCCGCACGACGAAATTGAGCGTAAGAATGAATACATGAGCGACGAGATGTTTTTAAGGGTAATCGAGCAGCTCAAGGAAATACCGCAAACGCATTACTTTCAGATAACCCCTCACAAGGTCAATGAATTCCTGATGGATAAAAAGATATTCGAGCGTATTGATATGCTTCTCGAAGCCCTTCCTAGCGCCTATATAAGGATATTTACAAACCTGCATATGGCGGACGACGAGGACATTAAAAGGCTTTGCGGCGTCAAGAGGCTCTCGGATTTGGCTATATCGCTTAACTCGCTGGACAAAGACGAGTACAAAATGATTATGGGGCTGGATTTAGACAGAACCAAGCGGAATATTCATAAGCTGCTTGCCTATGTCCGCAAGAACGGGCTGCGTATGCTTACCGACAAAATACTCATATCCCGCGTGGCTCAGTATAATGACGGCGATTCCGCGTTCCTGCGCGAATGCGAAAAAGAGTTCGCCGAATATCTCGACATGCTGACCATCCATGTTTTCCCGCGCGAAAACTGGATTGATTATCTGCCTGTGGAAACGGTGATACAGGATAATCAGCCATGCCCGCGCTGGGCCGAGTTTCAAATATGCTGCACCGGCGAGGTGGCCTTTTGCTGCAGGGATGGCAGGCCTTCTTACCCTATCGGGAACATAATGGAAAACACGGTGCTTGAAATATACAATAAACCGGAATACCGCCGGCTGCGCGAAGAGGCGCCGCTAAGATCGCAGATAACGCCGTGCCGGTTTTGCTCGGTGGTGTACTGACTTAAGTAGCCCCCGCCCCGCTGTCGGCTCGTACCTTAATCCGTATCTGCGAGCCGGGGGATATCATTATAAAAGGCTCCGGCATCTGGGCATAGACCCAATTATACTCCTTGTATGTGTTGTCGTTGCTTTCATATGATATAACCGGGGTAAAGCCTGCGGCGGTTATCGCGGTTTCTGCCTCCAGCGCCGTAAGGCCCGAGAGATCCGGCACCTCGGCCAGCGCCTCGCCCTCGGCATACGGGTCAATCATCAGATAAACCGTGGCGTTTTGGGCTATTTGCTCGCCGGGGTTAGGGAACTGCCCCGAGACGACCGTGCCTTCGCTGCCTACCAGGCCGAAATCAATCCCCAGCGCGTTGAGCCGCTCCATCGCCTGCCACACGGGCCAGTTGCGGTAATCCTCCATTGTCTTCCCGCTGGTAGCGGTGGCGGACGACGGCGGGATGCGCTTATAGGATATGATATCCATGACCGTTTCCATAAACATATATGACGCGGAAGGCGTAACCCCCGCGGGCCGGTAGATTATGGTAAGCACGACGTACTGGGGCTTATCCGCCGGGAAATACCCGATGAACGACGCGGCTTCATGGTAATCGGGGTCGCTGTCGCGGCCCTGTTCAGCGGTTCCTGACTTTCCGCCTATCGCGTATCCCGCCACCTTAGCTCTGGCTCCGGTGCCGTACTCCAAAGTGTCCAGCATAACATCCCGCATATAGTCCGAGGTTTCCCGCGAGAGTATCTTCCGCACCAGCTCGGGCTTACGGTCGTATACGACGGCGTTCTTTCGGTTTACGGTTTGAGACACGACATATGGTTTATACAGGTTGCCGCCGTTTATCAGCGCACAGAAGCCCGTGATTGCCTGAATCGGAGTGCATTTAAAGGTCTGCCCGAACGAGGCCGTCGCCAATTCCGACGCGTTTAGCCCAGAAAGCGGGTGGAGTAGGGCGGCCGCGGATTCCTCTGCGGGGAGGTCGATGCCGGTGCGCTGCCCGTAACCGAAGTCATGCTGGTATTTATAAAACAGGTCCCTGCCCATCTTTTCGGCGATCTGCATCAGCGCGCAGTTGCAGGAGTACGCCACGGCCTGGCGCAGTGAAATATCGCCGTGGCCGTTACGGTTGCTGCAGTGGATTTCATACCCCGCGTATGTCAAGCTGCCGGCGCAGAAGAAGCGGTCGTTGGGCGAAATTATCCCTTCCTCCAGGGCGGCGGCGACGGTGATTGGCTTAAATATGGAGCCCGGCTCGAATGTATTGGTTATATTGAAGTTCTTCCATATAGTGTCGAACTGATCCGCAAGCTCGCGGGAGTTGGGCTCAAGCAATGACCATTCCGCCGCGATAGCGGGATTGGTTATATACGCTGGGTCCATCGGAGCGTTTAAGCTGAACGAAGGATAGGACGCCATCGCGACGATGCCCGCGGTATCGGGTTCCATTACGATTACCGAGGTATACTCCGCGCCGTGCTCCAGACCGTACTTAACTGCGTTCTCCTCGGCTATCTGCTGGATGCCCAAATCAAAGGTGGTTATCGCGGTGAGGCCTTCCTCGGGCTCCACGCGCTCCGACACAACCGAGCGGTCGCTTGAATCATAGGTACGGAAAGACCTTCCCGGCACCCCGGCCAGCTCGCGGTTATAATGCGCCTCAAGGCCCCAGGACGAATCGCCCCGGATAAAGCCCAGGGTCTGGGAAGCGAACACATCGTAACGGTACGAGCGCACGGCGTCTTCCTCAATATATATATCGTGCGGATTCTTTTCCTTCAGCGCCAGCGCTGTTTCCGGCGCGACGCCGGTCATTATAACCTTGTAATATGTATTGTTCTCCGGCAGCAGCTTGCCGTCGGGGCCTTTTTCCATCAGCGCCCAAATATCCGCCTCAGGGTAGCCCAGTATCAGCGAGGCGTCGGCGATAGCGGTTTCCACCCTGTTAGTCTTTCGTTTCTTTTCCGCTATCTCTATGTTGTCCTTTTGATATCTGTCGTCCATCTTGATAACATCAACAAAGACCTTGCACACCAATGAGCTGTAGGCCAAAGTCTGGCGGTTGCGGTCCAGGATGGAGCCACGCAGAGGGACGACGGAGGATTCGTTCCCGCTGCTGAAATTAATAAGGTTGTTTATCGCCTGTATCTCGAACTCAGGGCCCATCTCGTTTTTCCACCAGATAACCCGGTAGCACAGAAAGGCCAGCATTCCCACGCAGATAAGAAGCATCGAGATAAACTTAAAATACATCAAGCCGGTCTTATGGGACATGTCCAGTTTTTTGGATTTTTTGCCGTTGGATTTATAAGCGGTGTTATAAGCGCCCATGTCATTCAATACCTATCAGCCCGGCAAGAGAGGTAAAAATATTGTCCCCGCCCTTTCCTTCATTGTCCTCTGGGGCGTCGTAGCGTTCGCTGTAGCTTACCCTCGGGTCGTCAACATAGATGAACTGGCTTTCCTCGGGGTCTACCATGCCCAGCTCGTTGCGTGCGAAGGCCTCAATCTCCTCAAGATTGAAGTTATTCATTATCTCGTTTTCCAACACTACATTAATAGTTTTGATCCGGTTCAGCTCGGCCTGCATTTCATCCAGCCTGAGCCTGCGCTCGTCCGTCCTCGCGTAGGACAGTATGCAGAGGAAAGCAAGGCCCAGCACCATCGCCAGCGCTCCGGTACGTATCAAGCCCTTGTGGTTCTTACGGGCAATGTCAATATCCACCGTAGTCACATGCCCGCGCTGCTGTTTGACGGTCTTCTGGGGCGGTGTATTAACAGGCTGCGGTGCGCGGCGTTTTTCCACGGGCCGCGCCGTTCCTGTGCGTTCCCTGCGGAATGGCCTGGTGTCCTCTTTCCTGACGGGTTCCAGGACCACGGCGCTTGAGGTGTTGCTGTAGATGCCATTAAGGTATCTGTTGTAGCTGTCGTCGTACTTGCTATAGCGCTGGGCCATGTTTAAACCTCCTTTAAGTTGTTTCCGTATCGGTTCTCATCTTTTCTATGATCCGCAGCTTTGCGGAACGGGAGCGGATGTTGGCCGCCAGCTCCTTTGCGTCGGGTTTTATGTGTTTCTTCGTGATCTTTGTGGCTAAGGGTTTTTTCCCGCATATGCAGACGGGCATGTCCTTAGGGCAGGTACAGGGCTCGACGAGGCTGTTGAACGTGTTCTTGATGATACGGTCCTCCAATGAATTAAAAGATATTATCAAAAGTCTTCCGCTTGGATTTAACATATCGGTGAAATCCCGGATGGCCCTTTCAAGGACGCCTAGCTCGTTATTAACCTCAATGCGGATGGCCTGGAATACCCTGGTGGCGGGGTGCTTCGTCTTCTCCCACTTGGCCCTGGGTATCGCGTAGGCGATGATGTCGGCAAGGCGCAGCGTCGACATTATCGGCGAAACCCCGCGTGCCTGCTCGATGGCCCTCGCAATTCTCCCCGCGAACCGTTCCTCGCCGTAGCGCACAAAAATCCTTGTCATATCCTTAACGCTGTACTTATTCACAACATCCAAGGCGGAAAACCCGGAATCCCTGTCCATCCGCATGTCGGGCTCCGCATCCTGCTGGAAGGAAAACCCGCGTGCGCCGTCGTCCAAGTGCATTGACGAAACGCCGAGATCCAGCAAAACCCCGTCTAAGCCGGTTATGCCGAGGCCGGCCAATGCAGTCTTCGCGTTGGCGAAGTTGTCTTTTATAAAGGTCACATTCGAGAAGCCGCGCAGCCTTTCCAAAGCCAGCTTTATAGCCTCGGCGTCGCGGTCCATGCAGATCAAACGCCCCGTTTTGTCCAGCTTTTGGGCTATAAGGAACGAATGCCCGCCCGCGCCGACAGTCCCGTCCAGGTACACACCGCCGGGCTTGATGTTTAATCCCTCTATTACTTGGTTAGGCATGACCGGGATATGCCTTAAACCGATGCCGTTATCCATGATTATCTGCCCCATGAGCAATGTTATATCCCCAGCTCGGCCATTCTGGCCGTTATACCGGGATCCAGTTCGCCCGCGCTGTCCTGATATACTGTATAATTCTCACGGCTCCATATTTCTATGCGCCTCGCCACGCCGACGGAGACTATTTCTTTATTAATGCCCGCGTAAGCCCGCAAATTTTGCGGAATAACGACGCGGTATTGGGTATCGCGCTCGGCCTCGCAGGCCGAACCCCAGAAAAAACGCAGAAACTTGCGGGTGCCTTCGTCCGACATGGGAAGCCCTTTTA
>JAISVU010000409.1 GCA_031271375.1 Clostridiales bacterium
TAAAAACCCGGCTGTATCAGTATCCCTTGCTCCATAAGGTGCGACTCTATTTCTGCGGCCTTGTTGAAGCCGGCCTCACTCATATTAATCTGCGCAGCAGAGTTCGCGTAGAGCTTGTCGAGTATAAGCGACTGAGCAATCGCTTTTTTCCACAGCAAGTACCAGGTTATTTCATAATAACTCAGCGGCGGGATAACATAATCATAGCTCGATATTCCTTGACAGTCCGGTGTTGGTGTAGGCGCGAAGATTCGTCATATCGTCCCACTCTGTGTCTGACAAGCCATTTTCGGCCTTTAGCGCGTCCGCTAGGATATCTTTAATAACGTTCGTTTTATCTTGTGTCTTATTATCGACATTATGAAAAATAACTGTAATTCGAGTGCGCTCACTCGGAATACTAGCGGTATCTTTAATGTGATAAACACCGTTTTCGTAATATCCTTGACGTTGAATTGCCATGTCCATCTTGCTCCTTTCTGTTGTTCTGCTGTTAAGAACTTACTCTGTATTATAACATATTTCAACAGACAGAAGCTATTTTTAGAAAGGTTATGAAATGGCCGTGCCGACAAGTTTCCAACAATCCCCAAACCCCATACTATACATTACTTTGCATAATAGGCGCGAGTTTATGGGACAGATTCACCCCAACACGGGCCTGGAACGGGGGAGCTATGGGGGAATACCATATCAGGGGGATGAATCCGCTTCGCGGCAAAATCAGCCCCGGAGGGTCAAAAAACGCCGTCCTGCCTATCTTGGCGGCGGCGGTGCTTAACGGCGGAAAGAGCGTAATATTCGGATGTCCCGATATCTCCGACACGCATATAGCGCTGAAGATACTGCGAGCCCTGGGCTGCAAGGCCGATTTTAACGACGGCGTGATAACGGTGGATTCGGAAGATTTGAAATGTACGACGGTGCCGCAGGAGTATATAAAAAAGATGCGTTCCTCCATTATATTCATGGGGAGCCTGCTTGGGCGGGCAGGGGCTGCGGTGGTAAGCCATCCCGGCGGGTGCGACCTGGGCGAACGGGCGATAGACTACCACATTAAAGCGCTTCTGAAGATGGGCGCCGTCATCAGGGAAGACGCCGGGATACTCCACTGCAGGGCCGACGGGCTTACCGGCCAGCATATAATTTTTGACACACCGTCTGTAGGGGCTACCGAAAACGTGATGCTTGCGGCGGTGCTCGCAAAGGGGGAGACGGTTGTCACCAACGCGGCGCGGGAGCCGGAAATCGTGGATTTACAGAATTTCCTGCTGGGCATGGGAGCGAAGGTTGCCGGAGCGGGCACCGAACGTATCGTAATCAACGGCGTAACTAAGCTCCGCGACACGCAGCACACCGTAATCCCGGACCGCATAGTCGCCGGCACATTCCTTACCGCCGCGGCGATAACCGGCGGCGAGATTACGCTGACAAACGTCGTACCCGAACATATATATCCCATCTATACGCGTCTTGCCGAAGCGGGCTGCACGGTAAAGGAGGAAGAAGACCGTATCCACCTGAGAGCCCCAAAGCGTTTGGTTTCCATCGACAGTCTCACAACACTGCCGCATCCCGGCTTCCCAACCGACATGCACCAGCCCTTTACCTCAATGCTCTCTATCGCGAAGGGTTCCTGCATAATAAAAGAAACGCTGTTCGACGCGCGAAACAAGCATATCCCCGAGCTGCGGCGGATGGGGGCTGAGATACTGACCCTTAGCAGCTGTTCATCTTATATAGTCAGGGGCGTCAAAACATTGTCAGGCGCGACAGTCGAGGCGAAAGACCTGAGGGGCGGCGCGGCGCTGATCCTTGCGGGCCTCGCCGCCCACGGCAAAACAGTAGTTAAGGAGTCTCATCATATTGAGCGCGGCTACGAGAGGATCGAGCAATCCCTCGCTTCATTAGGCGCGGATATCGAGCTGAAGCCTTCTGAATCTGAGGAAATCACGCAGCCTTCGTAAAGTCGGCCCATACCGCGACAGACGCGTTTGTGCGGTCCATCGCGGAAATGCTGCTGAAGACAAGCTGGCCCGTCGTGCTGACGAGAACAAAACCGTAAACGGTACTGGATGTTGAGTTGGCGGCGCTTATCATATACTTTTCCGTACCGTTGCCGGTAGAAAAGCTGCCGCCGGCGCTCACGATCATGTCCACATAACCCGCCTGGTCAATAAGGTTAAGATTGCTCTGCTGTGCGGCGGCAGCGGTGACGGACATGAGAAACAGCTGCCTGTAGACCGGTTTCCCGTTAAACGTGGCTCCCGTCGGCGTTTCGACGGTGTCATAGGTTTGAACGGCGCCTCCGGCAGGGCCGGTGGCTCCGTCCGCTCCGGTTGCGCCTGTTGGCCCGGCTTCACCCGTAACGCCTTGAATGCCCTGAGGGCCTTCGGGCCCTGTGGGGCCTGGTTCTCCGGTTGCTCCGTCGGTTCCGGCGGGGCCGGTGGCGCCGGTCAGCGCGGCGATAACCCGTTCGTTGATGTCAATGCCAATGATAACCGAACCGGGGGTTACGGTAACATCCATCGTGTTGTTGGGGGACTGGAAAATAAGGCTGTCCGCCGCGCTCATCGATGTGCCGGGGCCGCTGGTTCCCGTTACGTTGAACAGGAAAACACCGGGCTCAACGCCGCCGGAAGGCCCGGTAGGGCCGGTGGGGCCTTGCAGTACAGGGGTTGACAGGGCGCTGCTCATCTTATTCTGCAAAAACATCTGGTTTTGCAGCGCAGCCCCCATTACTTGCCTCACGCTGTCATTTACCTTCAGCACCTGGTCAACCGTGGGATTGAGCCCGGAGCTTCCTGTAAGGGTTCCCAGCACATATTGCAGCTTCTCGCCCTCGGCGTTGAGAATATGGCTGAGGCCCAGCTCTTCCATCGCGATGGAAGAGATAATCTGGTTTATTACGTTTTCGCGCGTCAACTCGCTCGGATTGACGGGAAAAGAGGGAGTGCTCATTGAAATCCTCCTTTGGGAGTGGGGTATCTTTCTGTGTATTATATGCTTGACCCCCAAAAGAGTTCGGACAACACTGTTCTTTAAAACTACTTTCTTTAAAACTACTCATGTTGCAAGCGATCTTGAATATTTTGATAGGCCTCTTGGGACTCAAAGATACTTACAACCATCGAGGTGTCTATGCTGTGTGAGTCACTAGGGGGATTACAGTTTGTAACGCAGTATCTTCCCGTAAGCTGCGCGTCCACAGTAAATGAGGAATTATCATCCGGGCGCTCTTTGTCTAGGAAAGCGCGGTAGATGTCTTCCTCATCCTCATAACCGCCGTTAAGCAGCGTTGCGAACACGATATGCTGCTTCCAGTCCTCCCAAGCGAATGTATCCGGGGCGTTCCTCCGAACATATATCACCGATAAAAATTGCTCGCCCTCAAAGACTGCGGAATTAACAGCCGCGATTACCAGCTTGTCCTCTAAATCGGTACGGGCGCTCTCAGGGTATACCGTAACCGGAAACGCAGCCTCCGGGTTACGTATCACATATGAAATGTTCCCCAAATCGCCGTAATGCGTTTCTTCCTCTAAGATACTCCCCGGCAGTCCGGTTTCTTCAAGCGCGGCGATAATCGCCGCTTCATTCAACGGGAAGTTGGAACGTGGCGCAACGTCTGTAATGCACCCGCTTAAAAAGCACAGCGAGATAACCGTAAGCAGTACGCATGTCAAGCGTTTCATAAAAAGTCACCATCCTTTGAGTATATTTTATAGGTAATCGTAAGTATTGTCAACCCGGAAATGAATTCTTGCAATACACCTTAGAAAGTTATATAATTGAACCATCATCCTAAAGAAGAGGCGATTGACTATGAACCTTGCACAATTCCCGCGCAGACGCTACACTGCCGGCTTCACCCCGATAGAAAAGCTGGAAAACTTAACGCGTTACCTGGGCGGCCCCGATATATATATGAAACGCGACGACCTGCTGGGCTTGGCGGCCGGGGGCAACAAGACCCGCAAGCTGGAGTTCCTGATGGCCGACGCGCTGGAACAGAGGGCCGACACGGTTATCACCTGCGGCGCTGTGCAGTCGAACCATTGCAGGCTTACGCTGGCCGCCGCCGTCAAGGAAGGGGTTAAATGCCAGCTGGTCTTGGAACAGCGCGTCCCGGGCAGTTATAACGAGGACGCAAGCGGGAACAACTTCCTTTATAATCTGATGGGCGTTGAAAAGATATATGTTGTGGACGGCGGCAGCGACGTCGCGGGGAAGATGCGGGCAGTCGCCGACGAACTGATCGCTAAGGGCAGGAAACCCTATATAAGCCCCGGCGGCGGTTCTAACGAGATAGGCGCGCTGGGCTACGCTTCCTGCGCACAGGAAACCCTGGCCCAGCTCTTCGATATGGGTGTTAAGGTTGATAATATCGTGCTTACGTCGGGCAGCGCGGGAACCCACGCCGGTTTCCTAACCGGGATTGCCGGGATGAATGCGGGCATCCCCGTTACTGGCATAGGCATAAATAAGGGCAGGGACGCCCAAACCGAAAGCGTATATAATCTATGCGTTAAGCTGGGGGACAAGCTCGGCTTGAAGACGCCCGTGGATAAGTCCGACGTTATCGTCTTTGATGATTACATAGGCGACGGCTATTCGCGGCCGACCCAGGGGATGGTCGAGGCTGTCAAGCTCCTTGCGCGGACGGAAGCGATCCTGCTTGACCCCGTCTACACGGGCAAAGCAATGCACGGAATGATTGACTTGATAAAAAAGGGCATTCTGACCGGAACCGTTCTGTTCCTGCACACAGGCGGCTCGCCTGCGCTGTACGCCTATCAGAAAGAGTTTATGTGATGATGGTTATTGTCTACGTTTTGGCGGGGCTGCTTCTGACGCTTCCGATCGCTACGCCGTCCTTTTATAAAAAGGGCAACTGGGCCGGGGCGTTGGTTTGCGCCGGTCTCGCGGTACCGGCCTGGTTTATTGGCGAGGCCGTCCCGGTGGCGGGCGGGCCGGTTGTGGGCATCCTTCTGGGTCTGATTATCACGAATATATGGAAGAAGAAGGGCATATTCGCCCCAGGGATTAAGGCGGCGTCGAAGCGCGTGCTGCAAATGGCCATCGTTCTGTTCGGCTTCCAAATGAACTTTAATAACGTGGTTGAGATGGGCGGCAGCGCGGTAATCCTAATCCTTTCGGTGATATCCGTGGCCTTCATTGTAGCTGTTTTCCTGGGAAGGGTTTTGAAGGTTCCGTTCAACGAGAAGACGCTTATCGGCGTAGGCACCGCCATCTGTGGCGGCTCGGCCATCGCGGCGACGGCCCCGGTGCTTGAGGCGGGGGAGAAGGAAGTGGTAAGGGCCATTTCGACAATATTCCTGTTTAATATCATAGCGGCCTTTTTATACCCCGCTTTGGGCAGGTTCTTTGGCATGAGCGATACGGCCTTCGGCATGTGGGCGGGCTCGGCGATAAATGACACCTCGTCGGTGGTGGCGGCGGGATACGCCTTCAGCGACGCGGCGGGAACGACGGCCACCGTGGTTAAGCTCACGCGGACTATAATGATTATCCCGGTGACGCTGATTATCGCGCTTACCCGGGCCGGAACGCGGGAAAAGGGCAGGGGAGTGAATATACTTGGGACCTTCCCCTGGTTTGTGCTGGCGTTTCTGCTGGCCAGCGTGATCAACACCACCGGGTTTATCCCGGCGGAAGCGGCGGCTTTCTGGAGCAGAATGGGCAAGTTTTTAATCGTCGCGGCGATGGTGGCCATAGGTTTTGGATGCGATGTTAAAGAGCTGATTAAAGGCGGCAGAAAGCCGATAATACTGGGCTTCTGTTGCTCGGTATGCGTCGCGGCGGTATCATATTTGATTAACGCCTTTGGTATAAACACATGAAGACATTAGGCGTTTTAGGCGGAATGGGGCCGCTGGCTACGGTAAATTTCCTTGAGCTGGTGGTAAAGAATACGGAGGTTGCGGCGGAACGCGACCATATAAGGGTCTTTGTGGACAGCAACCCCGCCATACCGGATCGAATCTCCGCGCTGCTTCACGGCGGGGAAAGCCCGGTGCCGTTGATGGCCGAAGCCTTGAGGAATCTGGAGACGATAGGCGCCGAGGTTATCGTTATGCCCTGCGTCACCGCGCATAATTTCTATAATGATCTAAAACCAAGCCCCGGGACAGAGTTTATCAATATGATTGATGTTTTAATAGAAACCTGCCAAAAACGCTTCCGGGGCAAGACGGCCGGGGTTCTGTCGACTTCGGCCACGCTGGAGCTGCGCACCATTCTGAACCCTTTGGAGGCCCGGGGCGTTCCCTTCATAACCCCCAATAAAGCGGAGCAGAACGAGATAACCCGGCTTATCCTTAACGTAAAAACCAACGCCCCAATGAACGATACCGTCCGGGACTTTGAAAGGGTTTTAGACAGCATGACATCAAGAGGCGCCGAGTATTTTTTGCTTGGGTGTACGGAGCTGCCCGTCATTGCCAACCACAGCGGGGCAGGGTATGTCTTCCTGGACGCGGCGCTGGAGCTGGCAAGAGCGGCGATAAGCGCGTGTAAATAATATAATTGTTGTTTTAAAGTGGATAATGGTATATAATATGGTATGGGAATAATTTGGAGGAAATCGTAATGCAGGATAATAAGCCCAAAGCGAAAGAAATCCTTTGGGAGATTGTAGACTGGATAAAAGTGGCGCTGCTGGGGTTCCTGGCCGCGCTGTTTATCGGTAACTTCATTATCGTGAACGCGTCGGTGCCCTCCGGCTCCATGATGGACACTATTCCTGAAAAGAGCCGGATAGTAGCTTTCAGACTGAGTTATCTTATGTCCGAGCCCCAGCGTTTTGACGTGGTGGTGTTCTGGTACCCAGACGACGAAAAGGTGCTGTTCGTCAAGCGCATTATTGGTATGCCCGGGGAACGGCTGGACATCAGGGACGGTAAGGTGTACATCAACGGAGCTGATGAGCCTCTGGACGATTCCTTTGTCAAGGGCGTCCCCGTTGGGTCGTCCGGCACTTATAACATACCGGAGGGCTGTTATTTTATGATGGGGGATAACCGGAACAACTCCGAAGATTCCAGGCTCTGGAAAAACACCTTCCTTGAGAAGTCCAAAATCCTGGGAAAAGTAATCTTCATGTATTACCCTACGTTAAAATCCATAAAATAATAAAAAATCAAAGGAGAGACACAAATGGTAAACCAGCAAGAAGTTTCAAAAGAAATGCTTATCGGCGAGATTTTAAGGCTCGACGACGGTTGGGGAATAGCGGACATTCTCATGTCGAACGGAATGCACTGCGTCGGCTGTCCCTCGGCAAGGGCCGAATCCCTTGAGCAGGCGGCGGATGTCCACGGTATGGACGCGGATGCTATCGTTACAGCGATAAACGATTATCTGCACGCGCAGCGCGTTTAGTATAACCTATATTTAACTGCTTTTTACTGCGGAGGAATGTAATTGATGAACTATATAACCGACATTACACAGACGATAGGCGGAACCAAGCTCCTCAGGCTGGATAAATTGAAAGAGGCCTGGGGCTATGACGGCCATATCTATGCCAAGCTGGAGCATATGAGCCCGGGATTCAGCAAGAAAGACCGCATCGCGCTGGGCATGATTGAGGAAGCGGAGAAGCGCGGCGCATTAAAACCCGGAATGGCCGTAATAGAAGCCACCAGCGGCAATACCGGGATCGGCCTTGCGATAGTGTGCGCGGCAAAGGGTTATCGCTTTATCTGTGTTATGTCCAAAGGCAACTCCCAGGAACGCGTTAAAATGATAGAGGCGCTGGGCGGCGAAATAAGGCTTATCGACCAGGAGCCCGGCGCGAAAAAGGGCCTGGTGTCCGGCGCGGACCTAGCGCTGGTGATGGAGGCGGCAAAAGCCGCGGTAGAGGAAACAGGCGGATTTTATGTAGAGCAGTTTGAAAACCCCGATAACTCGCTGGCCCAGGAAAAGATGGGTGAGGAAATATGGGAGCAGTCCGGCGGGACGATAACCGCGTTCGCGGATTTCGTCGGCACAGGCGGGACGTTCGCCGGGGTCTCCAAGAGCCTTAAATCCCATAACCCGGATATAAAATGCTATGTGGTGGAGCCTGAGGGCAGCGCCGTCTATTCCGGCAAGGAACCGACGGGAACAGGGCACAGGATACAGGGCGGCGGTTACGGCGTGGAACAGTCATTAGTGAAAAAAGATTTTATCGACGGCACGGTGACAGTCTCGGACGACGAAGCGGTTAAGGCGGTTGGCGACCTGGCAAGGTACGCCGGGGTATTCGCGGGCTTTTCGTCCGGGGCGAATGTACGCGCGGCGGCAAAGCTCCTGGACGGGCCTGAGAAGGGCGGTAACATCGCCGTGGCCATTAACGACTGCGGCTTGAAATATATGAGCACCGGGCTGTTTGAATAGACTGAACGGCGGAGTATATGATAGGGAGGCTTCGTGCCTCCCTTATTTTAAATAAAGGAGGCATCACAGCATGGCGTTTTACGACAACCTTGACAATGTAATGAAGCATTTTATCAAGAAGGGCGGCTTCCTGACCGCCAAAACCGGGGAGCAGGTCAACACGATGACGATTT
>JAISVU010000131.1 GCA_031271375.1 Clostridiales bacterium
GCAATGTTATAAACATTCAACAACGGCGGATTTCTTTGAAGAATGGTTTGAATGGGAATTGCTATCCGTCGTTCCGGAAAGAAGTATCATTATTATGGACAACGCTGCTTTCCACCGCAGAGCCAGGCCGTATGAAATTGCTTCAAGATATGGTGCAGCCATCCTGTTTTTACCACCCTATAGCCCTGAGTTAAATCCTATTGAAAAATCATGGGCTAATTTAAAGCGTTGGTTAAAGGATAACATTAAGCGCTTTAATTCTTTGGATTTTGCTGTTGAGTGGTATTTTTGTGAGTGCTGTTATTAAATTAAACGACTATACTTACTGGTTATTCTTCTTCGTCGACGCCATTTCCGGGTCTCGCTTATGTTCCCGGTTCTTCGTCGATTTCGGTGCATTGATTATCGCAGCGTCTATTATTGTCTCGCCGTGCATTATAAAACCCTGCTCGTCCAACATCCTCTTCAATTCGTACTGCATCTTGATTTAAGTGCTTCAAAACCGCTCTGAGTAAGGCTTTCAGCGTTTTCGATGTAAAAGACCAGTAAACTGCGTCATAATCTCGGTTTAGAGACATTTATCTTAGTGAAGTAGAGAATCATTAAATTCTATATATTTATCAACCGCTCCGCCTTTGCCATGCGCTCCATAATCGTTGACATATCTGTTATCCTTCCGGCGCGGAGTTTGTCCGCCACGCCGAAATGGTTGCAGCAGGCACCGCAGGCCAGTATCTCCGCCCCGTGGGATTCCAGGGTTTTCAAGTCTGCGGCGGCGCTGTCACCCGTCGGCAGCAGTACGCCCGAGTTAAAGAATATTATACATTCCGGCTGGGGCTCTAAAACCGTCAGCGAATAGATGAAGCTCTTTACAAGAATCCGTCCTAAGGCCTCGTCGCCCCGGCCCATCGTATCGCCGCCTATGACGACGACGGGGCCTTTTTCCCTGTGTCCGCACCGCTGTTCCTCAGGCTTCCTTACCGGAATCTCCGGTTCGGCGGCTCGGGTATCGGCTTGGGTTTCAACGATGGCAAGCGTCACGGTATACAGGTTCTGATCGCTGATAAGGCTATATGAAAGGCCGGCGTCCGTCGCGTACTTTTTAAGGTTTTGCGCCGCCTCGGGGTTGTCTACCAGCAGCACAACCTCACTGGCACCGCTTTTCACAGCCTTCTTTGCCTCAACAACGGGGATCGGGCAGGGTTTGCCCCTCATGTCTAATGTCACGCGCTCACCACCTAAAAATAATAGAATGCTGCTCATGCTTTACTACCGACCCTATAACAGCTGCCCGGGGGCAGTCTTTTTTAATTGATTCCAGAAGCGTTCCGGCTTCCTCCGCCGCAACCGCTATCAAGAGCCCGCCGGAGGTCTGCGGGTCGAAAACCAGCTCCTGCATTGCGAAGCTCAGGTTATCCGCGTCCGCCGCGTTCCCTGCGTGCAACCGGTTCCGCTGGCCCGCCGCCGTTATCAGAAAGTCCCCCGCGTATTCCAGCGCCCCCGGAAGAATCGGCAGGGCGCTTGTGTTTATAACAAACGACGCCCCGTCCCCGGCCATCTCCAGCCCATGACACGCAAGGCCGAAGCCCGTTATATCCGTACAGGCGCTTATGTTGAAGCCTTTTAACCGCTCGGCGGCGTATTTATTCAACGTCTCCATTGACAGCAGAGCTTCCGCCACATCGGTTTCACTGGCCTGCCCCACACGGTGGGCGGCCATTATAAGCCCGGTTCCCAGCGGTTTTGTCAGGATAAGCGCGTCGCCAAGCCTGGGCGTGTTGTTCCGCAGGAGTTTCGCGTTTTCAACAAGGCCCGTGACGGAGAGGCCATATTTGATTTCTTTATCGTATATCGAATGCCCTCCGGCCAGAACCGCGCCTGCTTCCATCAGCTTTTCCGCCCCGCCCCGCAGTATCTCCGCCAAAATGCCCTTTGGTAGCGCCTGTGGGAAGCATACAAGGTTAAGGGCCATCACAGGCCGTCCCCCCATCGCGTAGACATCGCTTAAAGCGTTTGCGGCGGCTATTTTGCCGAATGTATAGGGATCGTCAACCATCGGAGGGAAAAAATCCGCAGTGGAGATGAGAGACATGCCGTTTTGGAGATCGTAGACCGCCGCGTCGTCTGCGCTGTCATACCCCACGACTAAGCGCGGGTCCGTAACACGCGGCAAAGCGGATATCAGCCCCGCAAGGTCTCCCGCGCCGATTTTGGCCCCGCATCCGCCGTTCGTACATTCAGATAACAAGGATATATTCATTGACTGTTGATTCCTTCCTATATACCACTGTTTCAATGCCACCGTCCTCAAGAACGGCCCGCGCCGCGCCTAATTTATCCGCCAAAACCCGCAGGGCTATGCCGCAGCCCGCGCGGATCGCGCCAGGGAGAGGCATCACGCCGGGAATAACCCCGGCGGCGGTCAGCAGGGCCTCAGCCTTAATCGACGATCCCGTGCCGGGAAAGGTTAATATATATGTATTAGCCTCCATGACGTTCCTGCTCACGTAAGGCGTAAGCCCGTATCGCCTCAACCCCTGCGAGTATCTCATCCTCCGTATTGAACCAAGAGAAAGAAAACCGCGCCGTCCCTCTGCTCTCGGTGCCAAGTGTCTTGTGAATCAGCGGAGCGCAGTGAATACCGGGCCTTACGGCTATATTATAGTCGTTCCATAGGTTTTCCGCCAGCTCCCCCGAGTCCATATCCGCGATATTTATCGAAACAATAGGGAGCCTTGCCGCGTATTTTTGCGATATCCTGTCAAAATCCCCGTAAATCATCACACCTGGCAAGTCCTTTACCCCCTCGATGAAGATATCTGTAAGCGCCATTTCCCGCTTATGTATCGTATCAACGCCCAGCTCTCTAACGAACGAAGCCCCGGCGGCCAAACCGTTCAGCCCGTGGCTGTTCAGCGTACCCGCCTCGAACAGTTCCGGCATCCGGTCATGCTGCAGCTTTTCAAAGCTCAAGGAGCCTGTCCCGCCTGTTTTATGCACCTTGAGCGGGATTTCCGGCCTTCGCGTCATCATAATCCCGCCGGTACCCTGAGGGCCGAACAGGCTTTTATGCCCGGTGAAGCAGATAGTATCCGCCATATCCGCCGTGACGGGAAAGCCGCCGAGGGTCTGCGCCGCGTCCAGCACAAGGATTATCCCGCGTTCCCTGCAGGCCTTATATAATATCGTCACATCGTCCAGATCGCCGGTAACATTGGAACCGTGGCTGATTATAACGGCTTTAGGCCCGCTGTTAAGCAGGCTTATCAATTCATCCTGGCTCTCCGCCGCGGTCACAACGCATTTCTTCCGGTACAGCGGACGCAGAACCGAATTATGTGAAGCCGCGGCAGTCAATATATAGTCGCCTTCATCAAGAATGGCGTCCGTTACAAGATTCAGGCTCTCGGTGGCCGATGAGGTAAAGGACACGTTTAGCGGGTCGTCCAAGCCGACGAGCCGCGCCAGTTCTTCACGCGCCGCGTAAACCGCCCTGGCCGCCGCCATTGACGGTGCGTGAAAAGAACGCCCTGGATTGCCGAAACGCTCCATCGCGTCCTGTACGGCTTGCTTTACGGTATCCGGTTTAATTAGCGTAGTCGCCGCGTTATCGAAATAAATCATCATGGATGCCCTTCTATACATAACAATAATAACACAAGCCTGTTGCAATATCAATGGCAGATGGTATAATATAATTGAATTATCGAAGGAGGGGACGAACATGAACGACAGGATTTCCCGCATGTTATCTTTAATCTTCTTTATCGTCGGGGCCAGCTTCTTATTGCCCGTCATCGTTATGTTCATTGTTCATCAAAGAGGCGATATCGCGGCGGTAGACAGAGATGTCTTAATTGTGTTAGAATGGGTTTTCGGCGCTCTCGCCGCCGGGTTCTGCATTGCCGCCGTTATTATATGGGCTGTTAACCGACGCTGGAGGGATATTATTGCGCATATCAAAGCGACGGGGGAGCGTTACGAAGCCGAGATAACAAAGGTTTACGACAACCTTATGATGAGAGTTAATTTCAGAAACCCCATTATCGTTGAATGTATTTACAAAAACCGGCAGGGCCAGTCGGTGCTGGTCAAGAGCAAAAATATCTGGCCGCCTTATAGGATGTTTGACCGCAAAAACATCAAGGCAGCAGTGTGGGTGAACCCTTCCGACGCAAGGGATTATTATGTCGAGGTCTTCTTCGGGGACGAGTATAATAACGACCCGCAGGCAGACTACGACTTTCGGTAATTATGATAGCGTTTGTTAAAGGCGTAGTCGAGAGCCTTAGCGACGGGCAGGCCGTTATTGAGCAGAGCGGGATAGGCTACCTCACCGCCGTCCCCGGCAGCGTCCTCTCCCGCCTCACCGTGGGCAAGGAGGTCAAGCTCCTCACTTATCTGCAAGTCAAAGAGGACGGGATGACGCTGTTCGGGTTTCTGACTGCGGAGGAGCGGGCTATCTTTCTGCGTCTGCTTTCGGTGTCCGGAGTAGGGCCTAAGGCGGCCTTATCCCTTTTAACCGCAATGACGCCGGAGCAGATTATCCTGGCTGTTATCACCGGCGACGCCATATCCCTCTCCCGCGCTCCGGGCGTTGGCAAAAAGCTGGCGGCAAGGCTTACCCTTGAATTAAAGGACAAGCTGCGGGGAGAGGCCGAAGCCCAAGACCTTGGCCTGTCTCCCCAGGCCAGCATAGGCACAGGGAGCGGGCCGAAACAGGACGCCATCGACGCCTTGACTTCCCTGGGCTATGGCCGGGGTGAAGCAGTCCGCGCCGTAATGGAGGTTTATGTGCCAGACCTTGACGCGGAGCAGACGATAAAGCTGGCTTTACGGAAACTGGCAAATTAAAGGGAGACTAAGCATGAATACAATCAGTAACGAGATATGGAAAGACAACCGAAATTATCAGGGCTTTGAGCAAAGGGCATACCGTTTTACGGATGAAATGCGCCCGATGTTCTTTAACTGGCTGGGCATTGACAAGAACAGTACGGTTCTGGACGCGGGATGCGGAACGGGCGTATTCGCCAGATATCTGGCAAACGGATTGGATAAAGGGCATATAACGGGATTCGATATCAGCGAATTCTTTATCGCTTACGGCAGGGAACGCCTGAAAGAGCTTAATCTGTCCGGCAAAGTGACGCTGGAGGTTGACGACGGGTTTAATCTTCGCTACGCGGACGACACGTTTGACGCCGTGACAAATTACACATATATCGGCGTTTTATCCGACAAAGAGGCGGGCATGAAAGAGCTGATACGCGTCTGCAAGCCGGGAAGGACAGTTTCATGCGTGATAGCGACGATGGACGCGCCTAATATATGGTGGCCTGGCGACTACCCGATAGAGGGCGGCGGCGAACTGAGCAGGCTCTTGCGCCTTGAGAGCGATATTTACCATAAGTTCGTTTGGGAATCGACGGCCCGCGATTATAAACAGGACGGCGAATGGGGCGGTCTTCAATACCCCAAGCTCTTCGATGTTTGCGGGCTGTCGGAGATTCGTATGCACCCATACGCCTACTTAATGGACTACAATGACAGTCAGCTTCCGTTGGAATATAGAAAGAATCTCCTGATTGAGGAGACAGAAAGCGAAATGGGCTATATAACATGGCGGTATAACGACAAAAAGAGCATATACAACGCCCATGGATTCTCTGACAAAGAATCGGAGCGGCTGATTGAACTGATGAAGTTAAAACTCGGCTATCTGCGCGGTCATTTTGGTGAGGATAAGAGCTTTGAATGGCGCGGTGGGTTCAATTATATTGTAACAGGTAAAAAACTTTAAAGAAAAGGCAATAATCCGATGGAGCCGACTAAAAGACTGATAACATCCGTATATTCCGCCGAGGAGGACGTGGACGCCGAGTTAAGCCTGCGCCCCAAGTCCTTCGAGAGTTATTATGGCCAGGAAAAGGTCAAAGATCAAGTAAAGGTCTTCATCCAGGCCGCGAAACAGCGCGGAGAAGCCCTGGATCATGTGCTTCTCTACGGCCCACCGGGGCTTGGCAAGACCACGCTGTCCCAGATCATCGCATCCGAGATGAACGCGGCGATAAAGAAAACCTCCGGCCCGGCGATAGAGCGGCCCGGGGACATGGCCTCTATGCTGAATGACCTTAACGACGGCGACGTTCTCTTTATCGACGAAATCCACCGCCTGCCCAGGATCGTGGAGGAGGTTCTGTATCCGGCGATGGAGGACTTTGTCTTTGATATCATCATCGGAAAGGGGCAAGGGGCAAAGTCCATCCGCATTAACCTGCCGCATTTCACGTTAATCGGGGCCACCACAAGGGCCGGGCTTCTCACCGCGCCGCTGCGCGACCGTTTCGGGGTTATCCAGCGCCTTGAGATGTATTCAATAAAGGAGCTTACCGCGATAATCCTGCGTTCCGCCGGGGTTCTTAATATTAAAACCGACGAAGGCGGCGCGGAGGAAATCGCCCGCCGCTCACGCGGCACGCCCAGGGTCGCAAACCGGTTATTACGCCGGGTGCGGGATTTCGCCCAGGTCAGATACGAAGGCATTATAGATAAAGCAACGGCCACCGCCTCTTTGGATATTCTTGAGGTAGACAAGGCGGGGCTGGACAACCTGGATAGGAACGTCCTGTTCGCGATAATGGATAAATTCGCCGGAGGGCCTGTGGGGCTGGACACGCTGGCTATCTCCACTAACGAAGACACCGATACCATCGAGGATGTCTGCGAGCCGTACTTGATACAGCTGGGATATATCCAGCGGACGCCGAGAGGCCGCGTCGTTACGGAGCTGGCGTATGAACACTTTGGACGGAATATTAAACAATAAAAGGACTTTGTGTATGCTAAAATCACGAAACGACGCCCAAGCCCTCTTGGCCTGGGGCGAGGCGCAAAACCCCGGTAAGTGGGCCGCGCATAGCCGGACTGTCGCCAGAGCCGCCGAAACCATAGCCAATGCGGCGGGCTTGGACGGGGAAAGGGCCTATATTTCCGGGCTTCTGCATGACATAGGCCGATACGAAGGCGCGACAGGCTTGCACCATGTATACGCGGGATACTCCTTGCTGCGCAGGGAAGGCTTTGACGACATCGCTGCGATATGTCTTTCACACTCCCTTCCAAACAGGGAGTTCGCCGAAGGCTCGGGCGAGGCGGATTTCACGCCTGAAGAGTTAAAAGCTGTCATTGATTATCTGAAAAACACCGAATATAACGATTACGATAAGCTTATACAGCTCTGCGACGCGCTGGGGACAGACGGCGGCATTGTCCTGATGGAGAAAAGGCTGGTTGACGTGACCCGGCGCTACGGATTCAGCTCATATACGCTCCCTAAATGGAACAAGCTCTTCGAGATAAAGCAATACTTTGACGGGCTTATATCGGGGAATGTCTATGGCTTGTTCGGGGATGAAATAGGGCGCGTTACGTTTGAGGATTAAGCGTAATAAGACTATAACAGGGAAATCCCGTAGGTATTATAGGGTGATTAAATGAATAAAGTGATTAACGCCGTGAAGAGCGGCCTGTCGAGAATACAGTACAACTCGCCGGTAATCCTCACTTACGCGCTTATCTGTTTCGGGGCGCTGCTGCTTGGCGGCGTTACTAAGAACTGGACGCTGACGCATCTGTTTTCCGTTTATCGGTCCAGCCTGACGGATCCGCTGGCGTATTTCCGCGTTTTCGGGCACGCGATGGGGCATGTGAGCTTCGAGCATTACTTTGGCAATATCCTGCTTGTCCTGATGGTCGGGCCGATGCTGGAGGAAAAGTACGGCTCCCGCAATATCGCGCTGATGATGGGGCTTACTGCTCTGGTAACAGGCCTCGCCCATATAGGCGTAGTGTATGTCACATCCAACAACGTCAGGCTTTCGGGCGGCAGCGGCATAGTGTTCATGCTGATACTCCTCAGCTCCTACGCGAATGTTAAGGCAGGGCGTGTTCCGCTGACGCTGATCGTTAGCGTTGCGGTGTTCCTGGGGCGCGAGGTCGTTAGCGTCGTAACGCTGGATAATAATGTGTCTTACTTCACGCATGTGCTGGGCGGGTTATGCGGCGCTGCGTTCGGGTTTGTCGTAAATAAAAAGACATCGAGGACAGGGCCCGGAGTATCTGCGGAAGCAACAAGGATTAAACCGTCTGTGTTTCCGATAAAGCGCAAAAGCCCTCCGGCAGCGCCCGCGGTAAGCCCGGAGCCCGCTCCGGTAAAAGCTCCGCTGCCAGCGCCGCAGCCGATAACGGCCTTTGACAACAAAGAAGAAGAAATAATAGATATGACGGGAAGACATTAGCAATTATCAAAGGGGGACATAAAATGGACGACAAGAAACAGTCTCAGCGCATCCGCAACTCGGTAATCGCGGTAATCATCCTGATTGTGGCGGTAAGCCTTGCATACGGCGGGTTTTACACGGTTAGCGACATGGAGCAGGCTGTGATAACCCAATTCGGAGAGGCCGTGGATGTAGTGGGCGCGGGTATGCACTTCAAGATACCCATCGTGCAGCAGTATAACAAGGTAGACATGACGATACAGGGTATGGAGTTCGGGTATTATCAGTCCGGCGGGACGAATACCACTGTCGAGAGCGAGTCGCTGATGATCACGAAGGACTTCAACTTCGTTGAGGTTGACTTTTTCGTGGAATGGCAGGTACAGGACCCCGTGAAATACATGTACAACTCGGAGGATCCGGTGACGCTCCTGCGGAACATTCTGCAGGCAGAGGCGCGTAACATGGTGTCGTCCTATGATGTGGACGAGGTTCTTACAACCGCCAAAACCGAGATACAGAACAGCATCCGCGACGATGTCGCCGCCAAGCTGGAGGAATACGACATGGGGATAAATATAATCAGCGTGTCGCTCCAGGACGCGGAACCGCCTACGGAGGAGGTCATCGCGGCGTTTAAAAACGTTGAGAACGCGAAGCAAAATATGGACACGCTGATAAACGAAGCCAACGCTTATTATTCAACCGTTATCCCCGCCGCGAGGACGGAAGCGGATAAGATTCAAAAGGACGCCGAAGCGGTCAAGGAAGCCCGCATCAACGACGCGACAGGCCAGACAGCCCGTTTTAACGAGATGTTTAACGAATACAGCGTTAATAAAGAAATCACCGAGACGCGCATGTATCTTGAAGCGATGGAAGCGATTCTCCCCGGCGTCAAGCTCTATATAGACGGCGGAGGGGATACGCTTAAAATCCTTAACCTGGAAGACAATGCCAATCAGCAGGGAGGAGGGGTTCAGCAGTGACGAAGAAGAAGGGTATCACAGCGTATATTGTTATCGCGGTTATCCTGCTCATTGTGATAATCGTGGCCGCGAACTCTATGGTTTATGTATATGAGGACGAGAGCGTCTTGATAAGGCGCATGAACAAGATCGAGACCGTGTACGAAGATCCGGGCCTCAAGATCAAGATACCGTTCCTGGACGAAACCGTGACCCTGCCCAAGACGGCGATGGTCTACGACCTCTCCCCGTCGGACGTGCTGACGGTG
>JAISVU010000147.1 GCA_031271375.1 Clostridiales bacterium
CGAAAAACAGTCGGACATTCTGATTGCCCCGCCGATACCGTATGGGGCATGCGACACTTTGGCGGATTTCCCCGGGACGGTGTCGCTGGGCCAGGATGTCCTTTACATGGTTATAAATAAGATCGTCGAGGGATTGTATAATCACGGTGCCAGAAGGTTTCTGTTTCTCAACGGACACGGAGGGAATATAGGCGCGCTGGATAGGGTGGGCGCGGAATGGCATAAAAGAGGCGTTCTCTGCGCCCAGATAAACTGGTGGTTAATGGTATGGGACATGAACCCGGCTTGGAAGGGCGGTCACGGCGGCGCGGAGGAAACCTCCGCGATGCTTGCGATAGACCCGTCGCTGGTGGATCGTTCTAACATCCGTGAAATGGAGCTTAAAAACGACCTGGGCGACGAACTCCAGACGGCCGGCTTCAAGTCCGTAAAATATAAGGGCGTCGAAATCCCCGTAAATAGGGCCGTCATTAATTTTACCGGTAACGGATGGATCGGGCCGGATCATCCTAGTAAAGCCACTGAGGAATGGGGCAGAGAGATGCTCCAAGCCGCCGCCGATTATGTGGCGGACTTTATTGAGGCGTTTAAGAGGGTTGAGCTGAGTAAGGGATAAGAAAAGAAGTTCATTTATTTCTTGACTTGCATAATATAACGATGTATAATAAAGCCGAGGATAAAAGAGAGAGCGCCATTTACGCTCTCTCAGTGGTGCAGTTGCTAACCGCTGACGGTGAGTGACCGCCGAACCTCGGTGTAATATTAATAATGAGGAACGAAAGCCGCCCTGGCCGGGGCGGCTTTTATTTACGCTTGCTTGCCTTGTATGCTAAAAATCTAACACACAACGTCGCGGCCGCTATCGCTAGCGACAATACTTCATACAACGTCATCAGCTTTCCCTCCTTTCGGAGGTTCAGCCCAAAAGGCACCGCCCACGGTTTACACCGAGAACATTGTAACAGAATTTAGTCCATTTGTGAAGGCTTTTGTTGCAAAATGTTTGTTACCGTAGAAATCCGGGATATAAAGCATATAGAGCTGTCTACGCCTCTATCCCCCTGCTTGGGTTGGCCTCCACATAATCGTTGGGGCCTTTCCTGCCGTAAGTGAGGCCGGTGTAGACCTTTGGCGCGCTCTTGTAAAGCCTGTCGCTCATCGGGTCGTGCTCCCTTACCTTCACCCAGCCTTCCCGCAGGATTGTCAGTATCCGTACCGCTTCCTCCAGCTTTTCCTTCTTCTCGTAGGCCAGGGCGCTTATCAGCAGCGTATTGACGCGCAGATAGAGCGGATATATTTCCCTCGACACTTTGTAATCCATATTAAGGGCTGCGATAAGCTCCATCAGCACGTCCCTAGCGCGGTTAATCGCCGCGATGAAGGCTTCGGGGGCGTTTTTATGCGCTGTTATCGCTTCGTTAATATTGTCCAGGAGCAGATCATAACTGATTATAATTAGTTCCAGCCCTGTGGCGTTTGTTATCTTTAGTATGTAATCGCGTTTATCGTACATAGAACCTCCTCATGAATCTACTGCAGCAGCTGAATAATCTGCTGGGGCCGCTGATTCGCCTGGCCCAAAATGGCTATCGCCGCTTGGTTTATAATAGAGTTTTGCGCGTTATAGGTCATTTCCAGCGCCATGTCGGTATCCAGCACCCTGCTGAGGGCGGCCTCGGTGTTTTCCTTCGTCGCCGCAAGGTTTTTCTCGGTCATCTCCAAACGGTTGACATACGCGCCTAGCGTGGACCTTATCGTGGAGATCTCCGCTATAGCCTGGTCGCAGAAATCAATCGTCAGCTGATCTGCTTCCCTTGTCTTCAGATTAACCCGGTACGCTTCATTCTCGCCGTTCAGCGGGTCAAACAAGCCCCCCGCAGGAAAATATCCGGGGTAATCCGTTGTTCCGTCGCCCGCGGCGATCTTGTCCATCAGCTTGCTGACATTGGGTATGTTATAGGTAACGGTCATGTCCTTATTGGCCCCAACCTGCAGCTGCAAGCCCATAAAATTCCATGCGTCAGGGTCGGCGGGGTCTCCCTCTACTTCCTCGGCATGGCCCGCCAGCATTTTTATCGTGTTGAATTCGGTTTTGTAGGCGGTGTCGTTGATTTCCTGCAGCAGCGACGCTACCTCGGCGTCAGCCTTTTCGCGGTCTTCGTCCAGATTGGAGTCGTTGGACATATTTACGGCAAGCTCGCGGATGCGCTGGAGCATGTTGTGGATTTCCGTCATCGCGCCGTCGGCGGTCTGCGCCATCGACACGGCGTCCAGCGTGTTGCGCATCGCCATTTCCATGCCCGATATCTGGTCCTTCAGCTTCTTTGAAATCGCCATTCCTGCGGCGTCGTCGGCGACGCTGTTAATTTTGTAGCCGCTGGAGAGCCGCACTACCGACTTGTCGATCTTCCGGCCCGTGCGGAGCAGGTTTGTGTAGGTTTGCAGAGCCGCGATGTTATCGTTAATCTTCATTGTGATATTCCTTTCTGCCTATGGTTTGTTTCATCCGTGACTTAGTTATTGCTCACACTGTCCAGTCTTCCAGCCGCAAGCCCTCTACGCGGGCGAATTCGCGGGCATTGTTTGTTACAATGATGAGGCCTTTTGATTTGGCGTGCGACGCTATCAGCATATCCAGAGGCCCAATCGGCGTGCCGTTCTTGCGCAGTCCGGCGCGTACCTTGCCATATTCCACGGCGGCTTCGCTATCGAAAGGGAGGACGGCAATCCGCGCGAGGAACTGATTCAAAGCTACCGCGTTTTTTTGCGGGTATCCGCTGGCCTGCGCGCCGTACTCCAATTCGGCAAGCGTTACGGAAGACAGGCTTACGCCCAGCGGCAACGCGTCCCATAAGCGGGCAATCGCCGTTTGGGATTTTTTATTTATGATATATACGCATATATTAGTGTCGAGCATGTAGGTCATAAGGATTCTCTCAAATCCTGTATCCCTTGATCCCTGCCTTCTTGCATGAAGTCATCGGAAAACCCGTTCAGGCCGTTTAAAAATGTCTCCCACACGCCGTCTTTCGGGAACAGCATCACAGTATTCCCGATTTTTTTTATATATACCTCGTTTCCCGAGAAACGGCAGTCTTTCGGCAGCCGCACAGCCTGGCTCTGACCATTATTGAACAATTTCGCGGTATTGGTAATCATCCAAATCACCTCGGTTATAATATATATTTAAGTATATACTATAATCATACTACTGTCAACGGGATTTAGTTCCGTTCCAAAAATTTCAGCATCGCCGACGCCATTGCCCGCAGGCGTTCGGGGAGCGTTCCGGGTTTTATGGCCTCGTGCTCCCAGCCTTCCTCGCGGAGGCCGTTATATACCGCGTCCAAGTCCGCCGTCAGCCCGCCTTCGGCGTCTAAATCGCTGCCCTCCGCCGTTGCGGACACGCTGAATCCCTGCCCGTCCATGTCCAGGCGCATATCCACCGCGCCGGCGGCGGTTCGCAGCATCATAACCAGCCGAACCTGCTCTTTTTCGTCCAGGTTGTCGCCGATTATATACATGTCCACATCGGTTATTTTATCGTTCAGCTTAACGGGCAGGTAATAGGCGTCCATCCCGCCGGAGGCGCCGTAGCGCAGCCGTATAGCCCTCAGCGCGGCGTTCACGCGTTCCGTCTCGCCGCCGCCAAGCTCCGCCGCGTCCTTTATCGCCTCGCATACGGATTCGATATACCCGTCAAAACCCTTCGCGGCGTTCTTCAAGTCCGCTCCGTCAATCTTCTCCTTAAAACGTTTGTTCTTTAACCCTTCCAGCTCATCCCCCGGCGGCCTGCCGCCCATCAGGTTCTTGAACGCGATAATATCGATAAACCGCGGCGGAATGCCGCTGTCCGTCATACGCTTTATGTACGCGGCGGGCACGTCCTCTAGGCTTTGAACCGCGGCGGCCAGCTGTTCCGCCTGCCGTATATCGTCTTCCGGCGCTAGTTGCTCATTGGCCTCGGCTACGTATTCCAGCGCCGTTTCTATCGGCATTTCATAGATATTCTCTTTTGAGAGGGTTTCGGCCAGCGCCTCGGGTTTCGCTGTTCTGGCAAGGCCCTCCATAACCCTCGCAGCGTACCATTCATCGTTATCGGGGCGCTCACTGCGCTCAAGTATCTCGCGGATATTCCTCCCCGCCGTTTTATAGGCCCTGTGTCTTTTATTATCCCCGGCCACCAGGTTTACCTTAACCTTCCGGGCCTCGGTCAGTTCAAGGAGCCTCCCCAGCGTCAGCGGCTCTCCGGAGCGCACGGCGGCTCCAAGCCCTTTGCCGTCGTTTTGGATGATATGCAGCATCTTATATACCGCGACAAGGGCCTCGCGGCTCTCCTCGTCCAGTTTCCCGGACTTCTCCATCGCGTAGATATGCCGGGCCAGGGCGTCGTCGGGCGTTTCCCCGTACTCTTCGCCGAAGGCCTTTATATATTCAAGGGTGTCGTC